>JBJOHQ010000255.1:0-8736 GCA_046047595.1 Planctomycetota bacterium
CGAGATCGCTTGCTGCAGCAGTCGCCACGTCTCGTGCGGACCGATGTCAACGTGCTGTTCTTGCTGCTCGGCCGCGCAGTTTGCGAAGGCTACCGACCAGTGCTCGAGCGCTTCTCAGGAAGTCTCGAAAAGTTCGAACGCGCACTTGTGCGTCATCCGGATGCGTCGATGCTCGATCGCATTCACAAGCAGCGGCGAGAACTTCTCTTCCTACGACAAGGTCTCGCGCCGCTACGCGAGGCACTTGCGAATCTGCAAGCGTCGCTCTCGGTGCGCCAGGACGAGGAACGACATTTCCGCGCACGACTCGCTGCTCTGCGCGAACTCCAAGACGAAATCGGCGCGCTGCTCGACCTCGTCGAGTTCCAGAAGGACAGCGCACAGCACTTGCTCGATCTTTATCTCAACGCCGCAAGCAATCGCTTGAATGAAATTGTGCGCGTGCTCACCATCATCAGCGTCATCTTCATGCCACTCACGCTCATCGCGGGGATCTACGGCATGAATTTCGACCATGACAGCCCTTGGGCTATGCCCGAACTTCACTGGCGATACGGGTATCCCTTTGCGTTGGGCCTCATGGCACTTTCTGCGGGCGGGTTCCTCTACTTCTTCTGGCGGAAAGGCTGGATCGGCGATCCGTTGCAGCGACGCCGGCCGAGTGCGGCGACCTCGACGGCCTCGCCAGCCTCGGCTCCTTCCCATGAGGCGAGTTGGCCGCTTTCCCTCATGCTTTCCCGACGAAAGCCGCGCACATATCGGGGCACGCGATCTTCAGCCGTCAACGCAAGTAGCGCCCCCAAAGCGCCGAAATAGCCGCGGCGCAAGCCCTTGCGAAAGCGCGGTATCCGTCCGATACTTGCGGTTTGGCCTGAGATCGCCTCAGGCCGCGCCTTCTCGCGTCCGTCGCAGGTCTCTCTCCGCAGGCCAACCCACATGCATTCCGGCACGTCTTCCACCCATCGAGATACGAGTAAGAACTCAACCTTGAGGAACTCCAGCATGTCCGACCGCGCCTCTGACATCTTCGGCTCGCTCGTCTTCGCAGGCGACGTGATGCTGAAGCGGCTCCCACCCGACGTTTTCATGAATCTGCAGCGCACGATCAAGAACGGTTCTCCGCTTGACCCCGCCATCGCGAACACCGTCGCTGGTGCGATGAAGGACTGGGCACTTGAGCATGGCGCCACCCACTACTGCCACTGGTTCCAACCGCTCACCGGTACGACCGCCGAGAAGCACGACGCATTCCTTTCGATGACCTCGGACGGCGGCGCGATTGAGAAGTTCAGCGGTTCGCAGTTGATTCAAGGTGAGCCTGACGCCTCGAGCTTCCCGCACGGCGGCATTCGCGATACCTACGAAGCGCGTGGCTACACCGCGTGGGACGCAACAAGCCCTGCATTCATCTATCGCTCCGGCGATCAAGCAACGCTCTGCGTTCCAACCGCGTTTGTCTCGTACACCGGTGAAGCGCTCGACAAGAAGACTCCGCTTCTCCGCTCGATTCAAGCGGTGTCGAAGCAGGCGATGCGGATCTTGAAGATCTTCGGCGCAGACCACGGCGTCAACCAAGTCATCACCACACTCGGCGTTGAGCAGGAGTACTTCCTCGTCGATGCCGAACTCGCCGAGCAGCGCCCCGATCTCTTGATCTGCGGCCGCACGCTTGTCGGCGCTCCAGCTCCGAAGGGTCAACAACTCGAAGACCACTACTTCGGCTCAATTCCACAGCGCGTCCTCGCATACATGGCCGAGGTCGAACAACGACTGTTCGAACTCGGTGTCCCTGTCAAGACGCGCCACAATGAAGTTGCACCTGGGCAGTTCGAACTCGCACCAACGTTCGAGAACGCAAACGTCGCGGTCGATCACCAAATGATCACGATGAGCGTCCTCCGCGAAACCGCAGAACGCCATGGTTTTGTCTGCTTGATGCATGAAAAGCCCTTCGCGGGCGTCAACGGCTCGGGCAAGCACAACAACTGGTCGCTCTCGACGGATACGGGTGTCAACCTCCTCGATCCGCGCGACGAAACGCACACCAACATGCAATTCCTCGTCTTCCTCTGCGCGGTCATTCGCGCGGTGGACGTGCACGCGGAAATGCTTCGTGGCTCGATCGCGAGCGCTGCGAATGATCACCGTCTCGGCGCAAACGAAGCGCCGCCAGCGATCATGTCGATCTTCCTCGGCGACATGTTGACCGACATCCTCGATCAACTCGAGTCGGGCAATCCGAAGAAGACGAAGAAGGGCGACGAGATGCAACTCGGCGCCACAACGCTGCCGCAGATTCCACGCCACACAAGCGACCGCAACCGCACCTCGCCGTTCGCGTTCACGGGCAACAAGTTCGAGTTCCGCGCAGTTGGTTCGAGTGCGTCCGTTGCATGGCCGAACACGGTGCTCAACGCGATCATCGCCGACAGTCTCGATTTCATGGCCACGCAACTCGAGAAGCGTGCGGGCAAGAACGCCACACAAGCCAAGCTCGAAACTGCGGTCAAGAGCCTGCTCAAGGACGTGGTGAAGGAGCATCGTCGCGTGTGCTTCGACGGCGACGGCTACTCGAAGGCGTGGCACGATGAGGCCGCGAAGCGTGGCCTCGCGAATCACAAGTCGACGGTCGATGCGATCGCAATCTTTGGTTCGAAGAAGGCGGCGGAAGTCTTCACGCGGTTCAACATTCTTTCGAAGCGCGAACTCGAAGCGCGCTACGAAATCATGCTTGAGCAATACATCAAGTTGCTCCGCATCGAAGCGCGCACTCTTCAGAACATGGTTCGCACGGCTGTTCTCCCCTGCGCCATGCGCTTCCAAGCGGAACTCGCGGACACGATCGGCGCCACGCAGAATTGCGGCGTCGAGTGCCCAGGCACCGAAGCGGAATTGCGCGAAGTCGTCGGGCTCGTCGAGAATCTCCGCCGCGCGATCAACGCGGTCGAGAAGGCGGAAGATTTCCACGGCGACCACGGGAAGCACGCGGCCCACTACCGCGACAAGCTCGTGCCCGCGATGCTCGATGCTCGCAAGTGCTGCGACGCGCTCGAGAAGGTCATGCCAGCCGATCTCTACCCGCTGCCGACCTACGCGGAACTCTTGTTCTCGACCCGCTGAACGAGCGCTTTGCTGTGAGGCTGGCCTCGAGTCAAGCCTCGAATAAAGCTTCGATTCCGTCATCGAGACGCGTCTTCAACCAAACCAACACTAAGGGCCCTGCCTCACGGCGGGGCCCTTTCTTATTGCTGGCGACTGGATGATTGAACCTTCAGTCTCGGACGTTCTGATGGGTTCCGAAGCCGCGTAGCGCCGCTCGTTTCGACCACCATGTTCTTGGACGCGTTGCGAGGAAGCCGCCGCGCGGTATACTCGCCCCTCTTTTCCACCGTACGGAAACTTCAGGATTCATCATGAGCACCGCGACCGATTCACAGCTCGACGTCGAGATCACCGTCACCGAAACCGCTCCCTGCACCAAGCAGATCAAACTGCGCGTGCCCGCTGCCGCGGTAGACGGCCGCCTCGAGGCCGCGTTCGGATCGTTCGCGATGGAAGCGGCGATGCCTGGCTTCCGCAAGGGCAAGGCTCCGCGCGCGCTCATCGAGAAGCGCTTTGGTGGCGCTGTCGCGCAAGAGACGCGCCAGCAGCTCATGAGCGAGGCCTACGGCCGCGCGATCGAAGAGCACAAGCTTCGCCCGATCACCGAACCACGTCCAGTGGACGGCGAGATGATTCCAGAAGTCGCGCGCGGCAAGGATTTCGCGTTCAGCGTTGAAATCGAAGTTGCACCAGAGTTTTCGATCCCTGATTTCGCTGGCTTCGAAGTGAAGAAGCCGACGATCGAAGTGACCACCGATCACGTCGACGGCGAGATTCTCCGCCAGAGCTACCGCTGGGGTACGCCAGTTCGCATCGAAGGACCACTCGAGAACCTCGACCGCATGCTCGGCAAGGCCGTGGTCACGGTCGATGGTCGTGACGGAACCTACTTCGAAGCCGACAAAGCGCTCTGCGTTGTGCCGGCCAAGGAAGATGAAGGCAAGGGCGCGCTGCTCGGCCTGCTCTTCGACGGCCTCGACGCGTCGCTGATCGGCAAGAAGGTTGGCGACACCGTGAAGGTGACGACGACCGGCTCCGACAGCCACGAACGTGAAGAACTCCGCGGAAAGAAGATCACGATCGAGTACACGATCACGGAAGCTGAGCGCATCACGCCGCGCACCGCGAAGGAACTCGCGGAGATGTACGGCGTTGAGAGCGAAGAGATCTTCCGCGAGCAAGTCAAGGACGCGCTCGAGCAACGCCGCGACAGCGAACAACGCGCTGCGATGCGCGAGCAAGTCTCGGAACAGCTCGTCGCGAACATTGACTTCGCGCTTCCAGCGAAGTTGAGCGAGTCGCAAGCCGCGCGCACCATCGAGCAGCAGCGCATGGAACTCCTCTCGCGCGGCCTCGATCCAGCGTCGGTCGAAACCCGTCTCGCTGAACTCCGCGGCAAGAGCGAGAAGGTCGCGAAGGACCGTCTCAAGCTCTTCTTCATCATGGCGCGCCTCGCTGAGCACTTCGGCGTGCAAGTCACGGAACAAGAACTCAACGGCCGCATCGCGATGATCGCCGCGCAGCAGAACGCGCGTCCCGATCAGATGCGTCAACAGATCGAACAGAGCGGCCGCATGAGCGATGTTGTCTCGATGATTCGCGATGCGAAGGTCGGCGACCGCGTGATCGCGCTCGCGAAGGTTTCGGACATCTCTGCAGAAGATTGGAACAAGGTCGTCGAGGCGAAGGCCAAGGTGTAAGTTTTGGGCCTCATCCCGGGTTGAAGTCTTGGGCCTAAACTCCGAACGACATGAAAGCCCGGTGGACTGCACCCGCGTCCACTGGGCTTTTTCCTAAGCGTTCAGTTCGGATGACTGCTTTCCGCAGCCTTCCGTCAATCCCCCATCGCGCGGATCCCCCATCGCGCGAGAATTCGGAACCATCGCTGCACGCCGCATGCGCATCACGCCGAAGGAGAACCTCGGACTCATGCACGCCACGGTGCCAACTCTTCTCGCCGAAGACGCGAGCTCCATCATTTGGAGCATCGGCCCGATCATTCTCGGACTGATCGCTGTGGTCGTCGTGGGTTGGTTCGTCGTGGTCCACGTGCGCAATTGGATGAAGTCTTCGGAAGAGTCCGGAGAAGCCTTCACCTTGGATGATCTGCGACGAATGCATCGCGCTGGCGAAATCTCCGAGGGGGAGTTTCAACGTGCGCGCGAAGCGATGATCGGCGCGATCCGATCGAAGGGAACGAAGGCGCCCCCGCCGAGAAATCCTGACCTCGACGTGCTTCGCCAGCGCCATCTCGGCGGTCCGCAGCACACGATGACGAGTCTCGAACGGGCGCCCGCCGCGCCTGCCCCAACGCCTTCTCAACCATCCCGAACATCAAACCCCACAACTCCGAGCCTTCCCTCGCCCGCTCCTTCGCCCGCTCCCTCGCCCGCTCCAGCGCGGAGTTCGGTCGTTCAACCGAATCCCGCACGACTGAGTCCGCAAGGTCACGATCAAACGTCGTCCACGGCCCAAGCCCCGCCTACCGCGGCGCCGAAAAATTCTGAGAAGCCACGCATTCCAAGTCCGCTGTCGGACACAAACCAGCAACCCACTGCACCCCGCCGCGACGAGGTCATTCGTCGGCCGAGCATTCTCGGTGACGAACGATTCCTCCGAGGGTCGACCAACCATGGCACGGAGGATTCGTCGGAATCCGCTGCGCAATGAAAGTGCTTTCGACGAACTGACCTTCTCTCGTCCGATACAGTCCCGCCCGCGCTTCGCGCGCTTTCAACGAACCCATCATGCACAGTCCTACTCCACAACCGTCGCGTCCTTCGCAGCATCAGCCCGTCGCAAGCAATCCGCCAACGCGGCGCGGTCCGATCGCAGCGGGCGGCCCGGCTGGGCACGGCTCGGGTACGAGTGGTTCGGGCGGTGGCGCAGGCCGAAGCCGCGGCGACGGTGGCGACTTTGGTGGTCATGGCGGTGGTCATGGCGGCGGTCACGGTGGCGGTCACGGTGGCGGTCATGGCGGCAATCAGGGTGGCGGTCATGGTGGCGGCGGCGGTGACGGCGGCTTCCGCGGTAAGAAGAGCACCACATGCTCCTTCTGCGGCAAGACCTCGCGCGAAGTCGGCGCGATGGTTGAAGGCCCTGGCGACGTGTACATCTGCTCGAACTGCACCGATCTCTGCCAGAACATCTTCAAGCAAGAGAAGCGCCGCGTCGCTGCTGCGCGCCCGCTCTTTGCAACGATTCCTTCGCCGCGTCAAGTGAAGGAATTCCTTGATCAATATGTGATCGGCCAAGACGCTGCCAAGCGCGCGCTCGCTGTCGCGGTGCACAACCACTACAAGCGACTCACGGTCGTCGAGGGCGATGACAACTCCATCGAACTCGACAAGTCAAACGTGATGCTGATCGGCCCGACGGGTACCGGCAAGACGCTTCTTGCGAAGACACTCGCGCGCATTCTGAATGTTCCGTTTGCGATCGGCGATGCGACCACGCTCACCGAAGCAGGCTACGTCGGCGAAGACGTTGAGAACCTCCTGCTGAAGTTGCTGCAGGCCGCGGATTACGACCTTGAGAACGCGCAGCGCGGCATCATTTACATCGACGAAATCGACAAGATCGGCAAGACCTCGCAGAACGTGTCGATCACGCGCGACGTGTCGGGCGAAGGCGTGCAGCAGTCGCTGCTCAAGATGCTCGAAGGCACCGTGGCGAACGTTCCACCGCAGGGCGGCCGCAAGCACCCTGAGCAGCAGTACATTCAGCTCGACACGACGAACATTCTCTTTATCTGCGGTGGTTCGTTCGTCGGTCTCGACGACATCATCCGCAAGCGCATCGGTAAGCGTCGCATCGGCTTCGGCTCGGATATCCACGAAAACAAGCCGAAGGAAGAGAACCTCCGCTCCGTGCTCGCTCAGGTGCTCCCCGAAGACGTGCTCGAATTCGGCATGATCCCCGAACTCGTGGGTCGCCTTCCGATCATCACTCCGCTGATGCCGCTCGATCGGGAAGCGATGATCTCGATCTTGACCGAGCCGAAGAACGCGATCGTTCGCCAGTACCAGTACCTCTTCTCGATCGAAGGCGCTCGGCTTGAGTTCACAACCGATGGACTCGAACTCATTGCAGATCGCGCGCTCGCCCGTGATACCGGCGCCCGCGCGTTGCGCGCGGTGATCGACGAGATCATGGTGCCGCACATGTATCACTTGCCCGATCTCGACAACCACGACGCGGTGTACACCATCGACGCGGCGGCCATTGAGCGGAAGACCCCGCTTGCGCAGCTTGTTCGCCGCGTGAGCAAGGAATCGGCCTAACGATGGCTGCTCGGGTGGAGCCGCAGGACTCATCCGAAAGGAAAGCGAACGCAGGTTCGCTTGGCGCTGTCGCGTCGGGATCTCGGCGGAATTGCGGCGACACTGCGCTGTATGAACGCCTCGCAGCGCGTGCGTCGGAACTTCGCGGAAGCGACCCGGCCGCTCGTCTACAGCCGCTCAGCGATCTCTTCTGGGAGGCGCTTGCCCCTCGCGGCGTGAGTTGGATCGGGTTCTATTTGATCGACCCCGAGACGCCGCTCGACCGAGCGCGGCGCGAGGGTGCCATGCTCCTCGCCGCCCGCCGCGACAAGCCCGCGTGCTCGCCAATTGGTCTCCACGGAGTTTGCGGACAGGGCTTCCTGGAAGAAGCCGCGCGGCTCGTGGAAGACGTGGCGCTTCTCGGTCCGAGTTACATCGCCTGCGATCCGCGCGACCGATCCGAGCTCGTTCTGCCGATTTATCGGGCGGGCGAGTGCTGGGGCGTGCTCGACGCGGACAGTCACGAAGTCGCTTGCTTCGGAAATGAAGACGTCGAAGGGATGACGCGCGTCCTCATCGCCGCGGGACTTCTCGACCGAACTCCACCACTTCGCGCCGATCGCTTGCAGAACGGCGCGGTTTCGCTATAGTGCGGGACTCGCCCGAGGTCGGGCGTCCGAATTGAGATTCTTCTATGCCACGCGTTTGCCATTTCTCCGGTGCGTCCACCTCCTCTGGCTGGGTTTGCAAGTATCGCGGTAAAGCGAAGTACCTTGGCGGCGTCGGTATCAAGACCACGTCGCGCAAGCGCCGTACTTTCAAGCCGAATCTGCAAGATGTGACCATCGTCGAAGACGGCTCACCGAAGCGCGTCAAGGCGTCGACCCGCGCGATTCGCCAGGGTCTCGTCGTTAAGCCGATCAAGCGCAAGTACGCGTACACCCGCCGCATCAAGAACGGCGAAGCGGTGTAAGACGTTCTGAGGACGGCGCGGCTCACGCGGCGCCTGCCTCCCTCTCTGCGATCTGAATCGCTGCAAGGTTGCCAAAACGGTGGCCCAAACGGTGGCCCAAACAGTCGCCAAGACGCCTGTTCGCCTTCCTTCGAGTTTCGAAGCTCTGTTCAGCAGACACCGCTGAAGATGCCTCTGATGTCTTGGTCGAAAAGGCCAAGCGCATCGATGAGCCTGATCGAGACTCACCGCGACTGATTTCGACAACTCTGATCCGACAAGCGCAACCGATCGGCGCAACGAACCCGTCGAACCCAAAGCTGCACACAACTGAACTCCACGCATCCCGAACGACACGCGCGTTCGGGATGTTGCTTTTGCGGCATTCAAACTCCGCAAGGTCCACGCACTCCCGAGTGC
>JBJOHQ010000256.1:0-3394 GCA_046047595.1 Planctomycetota bacterium
AGGGCGTCGCGTGGGCCGTGTTTGAGCGGCATTTCATCGACGATCTCCCGTACGAAGCCGTCGCGCGCGAGCTTGGGATTCGCGAAGAGAGTGCGCGCCCCGCAGCGCGCCTCGCGCAGGCGAAGGTGCGCGACGCGATGCGGTGGCTGCTCGCTCTCGAGGGTGTTGCCGAACTGGACATGGACGAGGCGATTGCCGACGTGACAAGGCTGGTGGGGGGATGAGGGGGGAGCGGGCCACGGGCGCTTCAGTCGAACTGCGCGGTTTCTCGCGAGGTAGCGTCGCGGGCGATGCGACTGGCGCTCCCGAGGTGTTGCGGCGATTTCGCGGACTTTCAGACGACGCATGGGCGCGCCTCGGCGGTGCGGTGTCGGTCGAGCGAGCGCCAGAACAGCCGAGATTCCCCGGAATTCTGCGCCGAGCCGCGCCGCTCCTCGCGTTCACGGCCTGTCTTGCGTTGCTCGCCGGCTCGGACGTCCCGGGGCGCGGGCAAACTTTCCCGAGTGCAAACTCGAACGTTGAGGAGCAAGACATGAAGTTCGGCGAGATGGCTGGAGCGTTGTCAGTTGTATCTGGACTGTGTCTCGCGACCTCCGCGCGAGGGCAAGAGCTTGTCACGAATGGCAGTTTTGAGCAGTCGAACTATGCGGGTGACTGCTGCCCGATTTGCGGCTCGGCGATCACCATTCCAGGATGGGAAGCATCTGCTGTCGACCAGTTTTCATTCAACGCTAGTTCTGGATTGGAGCCCCCACCGGACGGCGTCCGATTCGTTGACCTCAACCAGTGCTCGCCAGGATCGATTCGGCAAACCCTTTCAACCATCGAAGGGAAGCGCTACGTCCTTCGCTTCATGATGGGTTCGTTGTATGTGCCGTGCTTTCCAGGTGCCCGCGAAGTGAGAATCACCTGCGGGCCCATTGATGAAACACTCGTGTTCAAACCGGGTGGCGGCTACGAGGACTTCTCGTTTGAGTTCACAGCGAACTCGAACAGCACAACACTCTCGTTTGCGGGGCAGAATCCAGGTTGCGAGAGCGCAGCAATCGACGCCGTATCCGTCCAACCCGTGTTTTGCGGCGACATCGACGACTCTGGTTTCGCCGATGCGATCGACCTCGCGATCGTGCTTGCGAACTGGGGAACGCCGAGCTCGAAGTACCCAGCGTCCGACATCAACGGCGACGGCATCGTGAACGGCGTCGATCTGTCGATCGTGCTCTCAAGCTGGGGCGCGTGCCCGTAACGCGGGACGAGCGAGCACGAACAAGAAGTCGCTCGTCGCAAGTGCCGACGTGTGCACTCAATAGTGAGTCGATTCAAGGCACGCCGCGCGGTATTCTCTCGCGGCGTGCCTGATCTTTTTCCCTCCACAGCTCGAACTTGGATGCACGAGCAGTTCGCGACCATCGAACTCGGTGGAGTCGAGGCGGATTCGGCGCGCGAGCGGCTGCGCAGCCATGTCATGGAGCGCTATGCAAATCCGCTCGCCGCATACGTTCGCGCGACGAGTATCGCGCGCACGTTGTCGCTCGACGCGGATGATGTTGTTCACGACTTTCTCGCGCATCGGGTCTCGCGCGTGGGATTCTTCGAGCGATACGCGGAAAGTGGTTTACCGCTCCGTCGCTATCTCATGAACGGCGTGTTCTTTCTGCTGCGCGAGCGACTCGCGGAGCGCGCGGCTCGCGGGGGAAACGATCTTGCGGAACTGGCCGCGCTTGCGAGCAGGGTTTCGAAGTCTGCGGACCTCGTGTTCGAGCGCGCGTGGGCCGAGAGCATGCTCGAACTCGCCGCGGATCGTGTGGCGCAGGAACTCGAAGCGTCGGGCGATGGCACCGCTTGGGAGATCTATCGGCGCCATTTCATCGACGGCGCGTCTTACGAAGAGATTGCGCGGGTGATGAGTCTTGGGTCCGCCGACATTCGGAATGAAGTCCGACGTGCGGGGCGTCGCCTCGAGCGAACGCTCCTGGCAATTCTGCGCGCCGAAGGGATTCCTGAGTCGGACGCTGAAGCTGAACTCCGACGCATCCTCGACCGGTCGAGCAATTGAAACGAGCAGAGAAGGGCCTTGGCGTCTCGAAAGTGCCAAAGCGGTGGGTTGGACACGCTGCTCGGGCCTTTCTATCGACACGCGGACCGCAGCGCTCCTCGGTACGTTCTTCTTCAACGTGAGCATCGCACGAAACGATGGATGACTTCGACCTCAACTTTGTCGATCGCCGCTCGACGCAACATCGGCAGCGCAAGGGTGTTGCATCTCGCGTAGCGAACGCGGTCCTTGAAAGTCGCAAACACGACGGCGCACATGCGCAGGTCGATCACGCGAGCGTGCGTGGCTCCGAGAACGAGCGACCTCGCGCCGCGACGCGCTCTTCGCTTTGCGCGATCGGCGCTTTTCTCGCGATTTTTCTCCTGCTCACGTGGGCTATCCCCGCACCGCGATCCTCTCTCGGTGCCGCAGTTTCCGCGAATCGTTCCACGGAACTTGGCAAGCCCCGTATGCCGCGCGAAGTTTCGCGAGAGGACCCGATGAAGAACCGAGTGTTTACGACGTTTGCTGCTTCGGCCGCGATGACTGTCGCCAGTGCCGCTTCCGCAGACAACCATGTGTTGAAGTTGACTGCAGGCGGCGATGCCGCAGTGATCGCCCATCATGCTTCGCAAAACCCAGGAAGTGCTATCACGATCGAATACTGGATGAAGTGGAGCGGCAGCGCCTCGAACGGCGGCAATGTTCGATACGGCCGTCCAGTGAGCAAGCGCTCAGGAAGTTCAGGGGCGTACAGCGTGACCTGGTTCGATCTCAACTATTGCGATGGTGAACTGTTTCTCGTTGGTCAGGTTTCGCCTGGAATTCAGCTCTCGACGCAGTGGTCGCACCACGCTGTGACGTGGTCAGCGGACTCGCGTGAGATTCGGTTCTACCTCAACGGCTCGCTGGTGAAGACGGCACCCTTCCTGCCCACAAGTCTCGCGGCTTCCTCGGATCAGTTGCGTTTTGGGAACACAAGCGGCTTCGAGAGCGAGACCCAGTTCAAGGGCATGCTCGATGACATCCGCATTTGGAGTGTCGAGCGATCGGCGACGGAAATTGCGCAGACGATGTGTGTGTCGATTGGCGCGAAAGAGGCTTCGCAATACCAAGGCCTGATCGGCTCGTGGACGTTTGAAAATGGCGTTACGGATGCGACGGGGGTCAACAACGGTTCGCTGGTTGGTGCTGCTGCGATCGTCGCCGAGGACGTGTGTGCATCACCTTGCCTCGGCGACATCGACGACTCCGGTTTCGCCGACGCGATTGACCTCGCGATCGTGCTTGCGAACTGGGGAACGCCAAGCCCGAAGTACCCAGCGTCCGACATCAACGACGACGGCACTGTGAACGGCG
>JBJOHQ010000257.1:0-5849 GCA_046047595.1 Planctomycetota bacterium
GCGTAGCCCGCATGATCGGTGTCGATGTACACCGTGCGCGCCGCGAGCGTCGCAAGCATGTAGCCGATGAAGAGCGAACCTCCGTCGCCCATGAATATCCGCGCGGGTGCGACGTTGAACACGAGAAAGCCCGCGAGCGCACCGACGAGTAACGCGAGCGTCGACGCGACGAACCACTGCGCCGTCAGCACGGTGGCCACCATGAATGCAAGCGCCGCGATCGCGGCGATGCCGCCTGCAAGACCATCCATGTTGTCGATGAAGTTCACCGCGTTGACGACGACGATGATCCACGCAACTGTGAGAATAATGCTCGCGATCTCGCCGCCCGGAAACGGTGCGAGAAAGTTTGCGAGCAGTCGAACATCAGAGAAGAGCGTTGTCGCGAGCGCGATGCCAACCTGCAGGAAGAGTTTCGGCCACGCGCGCAGCGCTCGACGGTCATCGACGAGCCCAACAAGATGCATCGCAAACGCGCCGAGGAGAATCGTGATCCACGTACCGCGCGCGGACGAAATGCGCTCGAGGTGTGGCGCGAGACTTACGAATCGCTCGGCGACGAAATCAGGCGCGAATGTCGTCGCCGCAAGACCCGCAGCGAGCGGCGCGGCGACCGCCCAGAAAATCGCGATTCCGCCGATATTCGGGACCCGCCGCAGGTCTTTCACATGCCCCGCGACGCCTGGCGTATCGAGCGCTCCAACGCGATGCCCCAATCGAACAAGTAGCCACGTCGCGGGAAGCGCGATGGCGAAACCAACGAGAAGAAGCGCGAGGACCGTACCGAGCATCTCGCGGTAAGGTACACGCGATGAGTTCGCTTCGATCAGTCACGTTGTATTGCTCCAGTTCGCGCAGCCTCGATCCGCACTTCGCCGTGGCGGCGAGGGCTGCGGGTGAGTTGCTCGCGCGCCGCGGGATCACGCTTGTCTATGGCGGCGGCGGACTCGGCTTGATGGGCGAAGCTGCACGCGCGTGCAAGGCTGCCGGCGGTCGTGTGGAAGGGATCATCACGCGCAAGTTTCTTGATCTTGAGCAAGGCTGGCTTGGCTGCGATGAACTCGTCGTGGTCGACACCATGCGGGAACGGAAGCGCATCCTGATTGAACGTGCGGATGGCTTTCTTGTGCTGCCGGGCGGCATGGGAACGTTCGAGGAGTTCTTCGAAACACTCGTTGGCCGACAGATCGGCGACCACGCGAAACCGATCGCGGTGCTCGATGACCACGGTTACTACTTGCCGCTGCAGTCACTCATCGAACACTCCATTCGCGAGCGTTTCGCGCGCGAAGCGCTCCGTGAGGTGCTGCGATTCGGCACCGAACTTGAGCCGCTTGTGGACTGGCTCGCCGCAGAGGCCGCCGCGCCTGTGACTGCGGATCCCGAGCGATTTCTTCCGATGGGACCGAAGACCACTTCAACTTGAGCACACGATTTCAGCACACGAGTCCCGCACAGAAGTACACGCCGAAAATCGCGCGAATTCCGACCCCTGTTCTCCCTGCTCTCTCTGACCACCGAGCGCCCACGCGAATCTCGCGATGCAACCCACCGCTTCCAACACCGAGCATCCGTTGCCACCGATTGGCTTGATCGCTGGTCAAGGCACGTTGCCTGTGCTTGTCGCCGAGGGGATCCGCGCCGCCGGGCGAAAGGTCGCATGCATCGGCTTGCGCGATCAGTTTGTCGCTGAACTCCCCGCCCACTGCGACTTTTTCGAAACCGCAGGCGTCGTGCAACTTGGCCGATGGTTGCGTCTCGCGCGGAAGTTCGGCATACGCGACACCGTCATGGTCGGTCGCGTTGCAAAGGCGCGCATGCACGACCCGCTGAAGTTGTTCCGCCAACTTCCGGACTGGCGCGCGGTGAACCTTTGGTATCGCAAACTTCGACACGACCGACGCAGTGCGACGCTTCTCACGGTTCTCGCTGATGACCTCGCCAAAGAGGGCCTCGTCCTGATTGACTCCACGACGTACATTCCCGATCACATGGCCCGCGAAGGCACGATGACCAAACGCGAACCCTCCGCAGAACAGCGGAGCGACATCCTGTTTGGCTGGCCGCTTTTGCGGCAAATCGGCTCGCTCGATGTTGGGCAAGCGATCGCCGTTCGTGAGAAGGATGTGATCGCGGTTGAGGCCGTTGAAGGCACGGATCGCATGATTGAGCGCGCGGGACAACTCTGCCGTCGCCGCGGTTGGACCCTGCTCAAGACCGCGCGTCCTGGCCATGACATGCGCGCCGACGTACCAACCATCGGCGTTTCCACCATCGAGAACATGCATCGCGCGGGCGGCGGCTGCATTGCGATTGGCGTCGGGCGAGTCATCATCGTCGACCTCCCTGCCGTCATCGCCGCGGCGGATCGCTGCGGGATTGCAATCGTTGGTGTTCGCGATGAGTAGGACGCGCAGGCGGCCAGCGCGCAAATCCGAGTGCGCAAATCTGAGTGCATGAATCCGCGACCGCTGATCACGTCATTGTGAACACTTTGCTTCCGAATACACCGAAAATTCGCTAGCCTTCAGCCACGGTCGCAGCCGAGCGCTTTCAAGCGAGGCACGAACCGCTCCTCGAGAGGTGGCCGAAGATGGACAACCAGCAGGCGAGCGATAGCCTCGCACCAATCGCGCGCGACACCATTCTTGTGCTCGGCGGACCAGGCGCAGGAAAGACCGTGTGGATCGCGCGACTGCTCGATGCGCTTCGCACGCCAACCACATTGTTCAACGGCCGCATCAGCGACGGTGAAGGCTGGAGCTCCGGCTCTGGAAGTTCAACGCTGCACTGCGAGTTCGCCGACGCAGTCACGAAACGCCGCAATGAATCGACGAACGACGCGCTCGCGGCGCGGCAATGGCCCCCGTCAACGCAAGACCCCGTCGAACACGTCGTCGACTTCGTGATCACTGGCGAAGGCATCAAGACGCCGCGCCGCCGCATCACCCTTGTGGATTTGCCAGGCTCAGCGCTCCTTGCCGCGTTTGCGCCAAGTAATCCAAGCACGCTCACGATTGGATGGACGGTGGGAAATCAACTTGCGCGCACTGCGGCGGTTGTGCTCCTCATCGATCCGACGAAAGCCGTCGAGCGCACGCGTGAGTCGATCGACCTCACCAACGCGACCGTCGCGATGCTCGAACATCTTCGTGCAAGCCCTGAAGGGCGCTCGATTCCACTCGCGATCATTCTGTCGAAGGGCGACCGCGGCTACAAGACAATCATGAAAGAGGGCGGCGTTCGGCTCTTTGCTGAGCGACATCTTCGTGCGATCCTCGATGCCGCAGGCGCTGCTCGTCTGTACATCGCGAGCGCGACGCGATCTCGGCTCGTGGCACCGGGATATCGCGAGCCTTCGACGCGACGGCCGGTCGAAAATCTCATCGAACCGATGTACTTCTTGCTCGGAACGATCGACCGCATCGATGCGATTCGCCGGCGTGCCGCGATGGTCATGCAGGCGGATGCCCGACGTCGTGGCGCCGGAGAAACTGCGGGCTTCGCGGCCGCGGAGAGATCGAACGCAAGGGCCAGAAAGTTGGAGATTCCCGCGTACGCGTGGGTGATCTTCAGCGCAGGAATGCTGCTCTTTGTTCTCGTGTCAGCTCGTGCAGCGATGCGGACAGGTACCTCCGGAACACCTACTGCAAACCCTGCCACGGCGCCTGCATCGAGCAACCAAACCGAACCCAAGGAGCGCACGCCATGACGAACTTTGGATCTGAAAATCACGGCGAACAACCCGCGCGTCACCATCAGCAGAACGACGAACTGCGCGCTTCGCACGAATCGAAGCGTGGCGATCGACCCCAAACTCCTGCCCGCAGCGCCGAGCGTCTGAGCGTTGAACACGAAGTCACGCTCTCGCTCGAATGGGAAACCCAACTCGGCGGCCAAGAAGCCGAGCGCGTCGACGAAGCGCTTCGAGCACGCGACGCGGCCGCGGGCGGCAGCGAGCCTGATCCGGACGACGCGCCCGAACTGCTTCCGGATTCTGGTCGTGCTCGCGAGGCGGAGCATCCACAACGCAACGAGGTCGACCGCGAACTCGAACTCGGCTTTGATCGAACGCTCTTCGACCCAGCCAACGCAACGCTGCGCGGGGTCGAGTCGCCGCTCGTTGCTCCGAAGGGCGGCGGCACTGCGCGTGGTCGCGAGCGCACGTCTGACGAGGGTCTTCGATTCTCCGGTGCCTCGATGAGCTTTGGCCAAATCGTGGTCGTCGAGCGCCGCGACTATCCCACCGATGCCATTCCACTCGAAGGTACCGAGCCTGAGCCGCCAACCGAGGCCAACCGCACCGCGACGCGCCTTCTTGTCGCAAGTGGCATCGCGGCAGCGCTCCTCAGCGCGGTGATCTTTGTTGTGATGCAATAAGAGAAATCCCGCGAATTTCGCGCCGCCGCTGCTCGCCGACCGGCGTGCACCAAGTCCTCGCGGAGGTTTCGCGGCCGAATTTCGCGCCCACGCAGACGCCCCGATGCGCCGCGTGGATCCCCGAGGCTTCTCGCCCAATTCGCAGAAGATTTGCGCTTCGCGATCGCGCCCTTTGGGGCCACGAAACCGCCACGTGGACTACACTCTCGACCCCGTCGGAAATCGCCATTTGGCGGCTCCGTCGGGGGCTCCTCCGCACCCCTTCGCGTCCCTCTCGTCTGCGCTCCAAAACCTGCGCCCCACGTCTGGTCGTTGAAGTAGCGCACTCGTCGAGTCTGCGCATGGTTCGCGGTCGAGGCCGCTGCGACGTTCGTTTGCGAAGTTGAGCGGTGTTTACTCGTTCAGGCGGTTCGCTGAAAGGACCCAAGTTCATGTCCGACGAATTCATGTCCGACGGATCTCCCGCACAACCTCCCGAAGACAAGAAGCCAGTTGCACACCCCGGCTTCGACAACATCGTCGATCTCGATATCGATCGCGAACTCCACGAGAGTTACCTCACCTATGCGATGAGCACGATCATGGATCGCGCGCTTCCCGATGTGCGCGACGGCCTCAAGCCTTCGCAGCGGCGCATCCTCGTGGCGATGAACGACCTCAAACTCTCGCCCGGCCGCAAGCAGATCAAGTGCGCGAAGATCTGCGGCGACACCAGCGGTAACTACCACCCGCACGGCGAGAGCGTGATCTATCCGACACTCGTGAACATGGGCCAAGACTGGAAAGCCCGCTACATGTTCGTCGACAAGCAAGGAAACTTCGGCTCGATTGAAGGCGATCCGCCGGCCGCGATGCGTTACACCGAAGCGCGCATGACGCACGCCGCGATGGCGATGATGGAAGATCTCGACAAAGAGACCGTCGATTTCAAACCGAACTACGACGAGCGTTTGATGGAGCCGTGCGTGTTGCCGGGCAAGTTCCCAAACTTGCTTGTGAACGGCTCCTCCGGCATTGCCGTCGGTATGTCAAGCACGATGCCGCCGCACAACGTGCGCGAAATCTGCGCAGCGATTGTCGCGACGATTGATGATCCGCTCATCGCAGTGGATCGCTTGATGGAATTGGTGCCTGGCCCTGATTTCCCAACGGGCGGCATCATCATGGGTCGTCGCGGCATCATGGAGGCGTACGCCTCGGGCCGCGGCCGCATCGTTGTTCGCGGTCGCGTGACGCACCAAAAGTCCGCTGGTCGCGATGTGATCGTGATCGACGAGATTCCGTATCAAGTGTCGCAGTCAGCACTCATCGAGAAGATCGTCGAGGCCCACAAAGAAGGCCGCATCGAAGATATCTCGCAAGTTCAGAATCACTCCGGCCGCGATGCGCGCACGCGCATTCAGATCGTGCTCAAGAAGGGCGCGGATCCAGCGACCGTCGAGAAGCAGCTCTACGAATTTACGCCGCTT
>JBJOHQ010000258.1:0-6027 GCA_046047595.1 Planctomycetota bacterium
CGTTCCGCGTGTGGGCGCCGAATGCAACCGCGGTGCGCGTTGCAGGCACGTTTAACGGTTGGAACTCGACAAGCCATCCGCTTGTGAGTGAAGGCAACGGCTACTGGTCGGCCGATGTCAATTTCTGTTACGCCGGTGCGCAGTACAAGTACGTCATCACGGGGGCTCTGGGCACAGTGTGGCGGACCGATGCACGGTCGGCAGATGTCACGAATTCTGTTGGAAACTCGGTGGTTGTGAATCACGCGGCCTACCAGTGGCAGGTGAAGAACTTCCAGATCCCGAATTGGAACGAACTCGTCATCTACGAAATGCACCTCGGGACCTTCGGCACCGCCGGTGACGGCAGCCTTCCCGCCAACTTCGACGAGGCCCGTGCGAAACTCGATCACCTCGACGACCTCGGCATCAACGCCATCCAACTCATGCCGGTGGCCGAGTTCGCTGGCGGCATCTCGTGGGGCTACAACCCGTCGTTCCCTTACGCGATTGAGAGCGACTACGGCACGCCGGTGGACTTCAAGGAGTTTGTCGACGCGGCGCACGCGCGCGGAATCGCCGTCTTCTGTGACCTCGTCTTCAACCATCTCGGGCCGAGCGATCTCGATCTCTGGCAGTACGACGGCTGGTCGGTCAACAATGGCGGCGGCATCTACTTCTATCAAGACTTCCGCGCGAACACGCCGTGGGGAAACACTCGGCCCGACTTCGGTCGCGGCGAAGTGCGGACGTGGATCCGCGACAACGTGCTCTATTGGATGCGCGAGTACCGCACCGACGGGCACCGCATGGACGGCACGAAGTACATCCGCAAAGTCGACCTTGCGGGGCCGGACATCCCTGAAGGTTGGTCGCTCCTGCAGTGGATCAATGACTCGGTGAACGCCGAGTTCCCGGGAAAGATCTCGATCTGCGAAGACCTCGACAACAACGAGTGGCTCACCAAGACAACGGGTGCTGGGGGGGCGGGCTTCGACAGCCAGTGGGATGCGCAGTTCTACTGGCCAGTGCGCGGCAATCTCATCACGCCGAACGATGCGGATCGCGACATGTGGGCGATTCGCAACGCGATCATGGCTGGTTACAACGGTGATGCCTTCCAGCGTGTGATCTACACCGAAAGCCATGACGAAGTCGCGAACGGTCAATCGCGTATGCCCGAGGCGATTTGGCCGGGAAATGCCAGCAGTTGGTACTCGAAGAAGCGTTCGACCCTCGGCGGCGCGGTCGTGATGACGGCGCCCGGTATCCCGCTCATGTTCCAAGGTCAGGAGTTCCTCGAGGACGGTTGGTTCCAAGACACCGATCCGCTGGATTGGGCGAAGAACAAGACCTTTGCGGGCATCAAGTCGCTCTACAAGGATCTCATCAAGTTGCGCACGAATGAGGCTGGTCTCACGCGCGGTCTGACCGGTCAGAACACGAACGTGCACCACGTCAACAACTCGTGGAAGGTGCTTGGCTTCCATCGCTGGATGAACGGCGGCGAGAAGGACGACGTGATCGTGGTGATGAACTTCTCATCGACGCCGCGCTACGGATATCGCGTTGGATTCCCGCGCGACGGTCGTTGGAAGGTGCGCTTCAACAGCGACTGGAACGGCTACAGCTCCGACTTTGCGAACATGGGCACGTTCGACCTCGACGCGTCGTATTCGACGCCGTGGGACGGTCTCCCCGCGAGCGGCATCTTTGATATCGGTGCGTATTCGTGCGTGATCTTCTCGCAGGGTGACGCGCCGCCAGCAACGAACCCAGCCGACATCAATGGCGATGGTCGCGTGGATGCTGCTGACCTCTCGGCGCTCCTCAGCGCGTGGGGCACTGCCAATGACGCGGCCGACCTCAACAACAACGGCACAGTGGAAGCGGCGGATCTGGCGGTCTTGCTCGCGCAGTGGGGATGGGAAGCTTGATCGAACCGCAGTGTCGTCGCGGCGTAGGCCCTGTAACTCACTGTCTGACCGCGACAATCTGCAGAGTTTGACTATTTCCCTCTCATTTTCGGAGTTCTCGTCTAGATTCACAATCCGCGGCACGCCCCGGGCTCTGCCTCCAGCCGCGAAATACACAGTTCTCTCAACCCATTGGAGTATTGAAAGATGCGAAACAAGACCTCGTTGATGTTCGTCGCTGCCCTCGCCGTCGCCTCTGGCGCGCAAGCTCAAGTTGTCCTCGATGGCGTTGCCGACAAGTCTTACGGCCCTGCAGTCGTTGTGAGCAACACCCAAACCGCATTCGGCGATGCAGCCCAAGGACTGATCGATTTCGCGCAAGGCTCGGAACTCGACGCCGGCTACGCGAAGATCGAAGACGGCTTCCTCTACCTCATGCTCGCGGGCAACCTCGAGTCGAACTTCAACAAGCTTGAGATCTTCATCGACGCTGTCGACGGCGGTCAGAATCAGATTCGTGGCGACAACCTCGACGTCGACTTCAACGGCCTGAACCGCATGGGCGACGACCTCGCGACGACGAAGGTTGTCGAAGGTCTGACGTTTGATGCCGATTTCTCGGCCGACATCTGGGTTGGCGT
The DNA here is from genome assembly GCA_046047595.1 of Planctomycetota bacterium. Lineage (GTDB taxonomy): Bacteria > Planctomycetota > Phycisphaerae > Phycisphaerales > SM1A02 > QWPT01. The sequence continues at coordinate 2,537 of JBJOHQ010000258.1, forward strand.
CACCTGCGGTGGTGACCCATTCGGCGTCTACTTCAACTACGCCACGATGCCTACCGAAGGCGCAGGCACCGGCGGCTACCAAGGCAACGGCGGCGCGGGCGCGGCTGGCGCGGCGACTTTCAAGTCGGGCTTCGGCTTCGGTCTCGACAACTCGAACGTGCTCGGTGTTGGCGGCGGTTGTGAACTCGCCGACGGCACGGGCGTTTCGACGGGTGTCGAAGTGCGTATTCCCCTCTCGGCGATCCCAGGCTACAAGACGGGCGACCTCAAGGTGTGCGCGTTCATCAACGGCGGCGGGCACGATTACCTGTCGAACCAAGTCCTTGGTGCGATCGGCGGCGGCTGCAACCTCGCCGAACCACGCGCGGTGAACTTCGAGTCGATTCCCGGCTCGCAGTACTTCGTGGTGTCGAACTCGGGCGGCTCGAACTGCCCAGCAGACATCGACGGCAACGGTACGGTTGACGCGGCCGACCTTTCGGCGGTCCTCGGCAACTGGGGCGGTTCGGGCGTCGGTGACCTCGACGGCAACGGCATCGTTGATGCCGCTGACCTCTCGACGATCCTCGGCGCGTGGGGCGACTGCGGCGCCTGATTGGGCGACGCGACCTGTCTGAACTTCACCCGGCCGCGCAATCCGCGTGGCCGGGTTCTTTTTTGTCTTTTTGCCCTCTGCGACACCAACGGTCGCGAACCAGCGAAGCGCAATCTTGTACCAACCTTCCCGACCACATCGGGCGCTGTGCCGTACATTGCGCCTTCTGCGGCGCGTGTGAGACGTCGCGGAACTTCGGTGTCCGCTCTTCATTCGTTCGCCTTTCTATACGCTCGATTTACCACGCGTGGATGAACGCATCCATCCGTGTCACCCCCAACGGAGTCCGACTTCAGATGACTTCACCATTCCGCATCGGTATCGCGCTACTTCCTTCACTCGCCTTCGCGGTTTCCGCGTCGGCGCAAGATCTCCCGCCGTTCCCAGAGGTCTCGAAGGACTTCGAGAAAGTCGTGAGCACGCCGGACGGCGCCTCGCTTTTCGGGCTCTTCATTAAGCGCAAGGACGAACAACTCCTCGCTGAACTGCCACGCGGCTGGGACAAGATGCGATTCCTCATCGCAGCGACTCCTGCAGGCGGCACAATCTTCAGCGGCCTGCAAGGCCCTGAGAAGTACGTCTTCTGGCGTCAATACGGCAACCGCCTCGCGCTCGTGCAGCCACAGATTGACGTGCGTTCGACCGGCGAACAGACCTCGAAGGATTCGGTCAAGCGCATCTTCACCGACAATGTGCTGCTCGAAGTGCCGATCGTTGCGATGGGCCCGAACGGCCAGCCGGTGATTGACCTCGACGCGATGCTTGTTGGCCAATCAGGCCCGCTCGCGGGCGTTGGTCTCAATCCGCGCCTCGCGAAAATCGCGAAGGCGAAGAGCTTCCCGCAGAATCTCGAAATCGCGATCGAAGCACCCGACCAAAGCGGCAACTTCAAGGTCGTGCACTACTCGATCTCGATGCTGCCTGAGAACAACGGCTACAAGCCGCGTCCTGCGGATGACCGCGTCGGATACTTCCTCACGGGCTACCGCGACCTTGGCTTGTACGGCACCGAGACGAATGCCACGCGGTACATCAACCGTTGGAATCTCGAGAAGCGCGATCCGAAGCTCACGCTGTCGCCGCCGAAGGAACCAATCGTCTACTACGTCGAGCACACGGTTCCCGTGCGCTATCGCCGCTATGTGCGCGACGGCATCCTGCAGTGGAACAAGGCCTTCGAGAAGATCGGTATCGACAACGCGATTGAGGTCTATCAGCAAGACGAAGTGACCGGCGCACACATGGATAAGGATCCAGAAGATGTGCGCTACAACTTCGTCCGTTGGCTCAACAACGACGTCGCCACCGCGATCGGGCCAAGCCGCGCGCACCCGCTGACTGGCCAGATCCTCGATGCCGACATCATCCTCACCGATGGTTGGATTCGCGCGTTCTACAACTGGTACGAAGATCGTCCAATCGAGCAAGCGACGAGCCTCACGCCTGAGACGCTCGTGTGGCTCGAGTCGCATCCACAGTGGGATCCGCGCATTCAACTCCTGCCGAGTTCGGATCGTGCGGGCGCCCTCGCTGAGCGCACCAAGCGCGCAGCCGCTGGCGACCTCGATCCAGCTGACAGCCGCAAGGACCCAGCGATCGCTGCTTCGCCTGAACTCCGCGAACTCGTGAACGCGAGCGGCCTCGATGGCCACGATCACTCGAAGTGCGGTTCGATGTGCTTCGCTGCGCAAGGTATGGCGAGCGACATGGCGATCGCCAACATGGCGTTCGAAGTGCTCGGCATGCTCGAGCAAACCGCTGCGGATCCGAACGCACCGAAGAAGCCAGTCGACACACTCGACGGCGTTCCTGAGTCGTTCGCTGGTCCGCAACTCGAGCACCTCGTTGCGCACGAAGTCGGCCACACGCTCGGCCTTCGTCACAACTTCAAGGCGTCCGCGCTCTACACCCTCGATGAGATCAACTCGGACAAGGTGAAGGGCAAGCCGCTCGCGGGCTCGGTCATGGATTACATGGGCACCAACTTCAACGTCGACAAGGACAACATCCAAGGCGACTACACGATGGTTGGCATTGGCCCTTACGACATGTGGGCGATCGAGTACGGCTACACGTTTGAAGATCCGGCGAAGGTCGCGTCGCGCGTTGGTGAGCAAGGTCACCAGTACCTCACCGACGAAGACACCGGCGGACCCGATCCGCTCGCGCGTCGCTACGACTTCTCGAAGGATCCGCTCGATTACGCGAAGGCGGAGATGGAACTCGTCAAGCAACTGCGCTCGGCGATTCTTGAGAAGTACGTCAAGAACGGCGACAGTTGGGAGCGCGCACGCAAGGGTTACTCGAAGACCCTCAGCAAGCAGCGCCGCACCATCGACATGATGGCACCGTGGATCGGTGGTACGTACGTCACGCGCGCCAAGAAGGGCGATGCGAACGTGCCTGATCCGCTCGTTCCGGTCGAAGCCGCGAAGCAGCGCGCAGCGCTTCAGTACATCATCGAGACCGCGTTCCGCGACGATGCCTACGGCCTCACGCCGGAACTCGCGTCGAAGATGACGGTCGAGAAGTGGATGGACGATCCGCAGTCGATGATGGCGTCGAGCACGCCAGGCATCAACGATCTGATCGCTGGCACGCAGTCGATGGCGTTGACGATGATCCTCAACCCGAGCACGCTCGGCCGGATCTATGACAACGAGAAGCGCGTCGGTGCTGATACCGACATGCTCACGCTCCCTGAAGTGATGAAGACGCTCAGCGACGAAATCTTCAGCGAGATTTCGCCGTCGAAGCTTGGTTCGTCGGACGCCCGCAAGCCGGTCATCTCGACGTACCGCCGCAACCTGCAGGCCGATTACGCCGATCGCCTCGTTGCTGTCGCAACGGGTAAGGCGAACCTGCCGCGCGTTGCACGTCAACTCTCGGCGCAAGA
>JBJOHQ010000259.1:0-2816 GCA_046047595.1 Planctomycetota bacterium
CCTACGCACATGTACCGCTCGGTGCATGGGTGCAAGAGTGGCTCGCTCGACCACGCAACGACTACGACCGCTTCGGCCATTTCATGCAGGGTTTCGCGCCGGCACTGTTGTGGCGCGAAGTGTTTGTGCGCAACGCCATCGTTGCTTCGCGCGGCTGGCTTCCCGTGATTGTGGTCGGAATGTGCCTAGCGTTTTCGGCGTTCTTCGAGTTGCTCGAATTCGCGGTTGCGATGGGTTTCGGCGATGCATCCAGCGATTTCCTCGGCGCGCAAGGCGATGGTTGGGACGCGCAGTGGGACATGCTCTTCTGCTTCGTCGGCTCGATCGCAGCGCTCTTCTTGTTGGCACCGCTTCAAGATCGACAGTTGCGCGCGCAGGCACAGCAACGGATGGATGGCACACCGACGACTGAAGCTTCGCCTACGACCCGTTAACCAGCGATACCGATCCAACCTGACAGCAGGTACGCGAGTCCGAGGAAGACAAAGAAACTCATCGAGTCCGTCACCATCGTGAGGAAGATGGTCGATGCCGTTGCCGGATCTGCGCCGAATCGTCGCACCATGAGCGGAAGACTCGAACCAACCAGCGTGCCAACCGCAAGAGCTGCGGTCATCGCAACGCCGACGACGAGACCGAGTTTCCACAGACCTTCGTTGGGATGCGCCCACCACTGAATTCCGCCGACAACGGCACCAACGAGTATGCCGCAGATCGTGCCATTCACAAGCCCAACAAGCGCTTCGCGCCGCACAAGTCCAAGTGCCGCACCTTCACGCACTTCATCAAGCACGATGCCGCGCAACGTCACCGCGAGCGACTGTTGCCCTGCGTTGCCCGCTTGATTTGCGATGACCGGCATAATCACCGCAAGAATCGCGATCGACCCGATGAGATCGTCGAACTGCAGCACCACGAAGGCTGCGATCGAACTCGTGAAGAGATTGACGAAAAGCCACGGCAACCGACCGCGCAATTTGTCGGCGACGCTTGAGAAAACCGCTTCTTCACGGCCTGCACCGACCATCGCCTGCGCGTCTTCCGTCGACTCTTGGCGAATGGCATCGACGACGTCGTCGACGGTGATTACGCCAAGCATGCGATCTTCATCATCGACGACTGGCAGCACGAGATAGTCGTACTTCTCGAACTCGCGGGCGACTTCTTCGCGCTCGACGTTGGGCTTCACAGCGTCGACTTGTCGTTCGCAAATCGCGGTGACTTTCTGCGATGGTTCCGCAAGGAGAAGCGCACGCATCGTTGCGCGACCCTGCAATCTTCCGCGCCAATCGACGACGAAGACGTAGAGCCAATCTTCGCCGAGGCTTTCGGCGCGACGAATCGCTTCCGTCGCTTCGCGCACCGTCATGGTGTCGCGCACCGCGAGGTAGTCGGTCGTCATCATGCCGCCCGCACTTTTCTCGGGGTATTCAAGCAATCGACGGAACTTCACCGCCTCGACTTTTCCGAGTGTGCCGAGCAAGCGATCGCGCGAATCGTCGGGCAAATTCTGCAAAAGGTCGGTCGCATCATCGGGCGCCATCTCTTCGATGAGCTTGCCCGCGTACGACGGATCTTCTTCGACGAGATCTTCAAGCACACTCACCGCAAGCGAGGGATGCATGTGTGCCAGCGCGTCGGCCGCACTCTCCGTCTCCATCTCTTCGATGACTTCAAATGCGGCCGCTTCGCCGATTTGCTCGAGCGTTTCGGCGGCGTCTGGCGCTTCCTGCTGCTCAACCGCGTCGGCAAGTTCGGGTACGTCGATCGCGCCCGCTTCGGCTGCCTCTTCGAGAATCTCTTCGACGCGCTCATCTTCAGGCGTCGGTTCAGTCGCTTCGATGACCGCTTCGTTCTCGGGGATTTCACCGAGTGGCGAACCTGCTGCCGCAAGATTTTCCCGCGCAATCGCCTCCGCCGCCCGCTCACCTGCATACTCGTCGCGTGCGTCGCGTGATTCGCTCGGAGTTGGTCCGCCTTCCGGCTGCATGCGCGCGAGTGTACCGACGACCCCATGCGCACGGCCCCACCGAATCGCGGAGAATTGCGTGATGCCCGATGCGATCCCCGATGTGACTTCCACCAACGACGACCGACCGCGACCGATGCCTTCGCCGATCGAGATCGTCGATCCATCGGACCCGCGCGTCGCGGCATTCGCGGATATACGCGAGAAAGAACTCACGGCGCGCGAAGGGCTTTTCGTCGGCGAAACGCTCGTCGTTCTCGAAGCGATGCTCTTGAAGCCCGAGACGTTGTGCGCAGTGCTCGCGAGTCATCGCATGCGTGATCGCGCACGACAGATGCTCATCGAGGCGAAGTGCTACGCACAGCTCTACACCGCGAGCGAGGCGGTGCTCGAGCAACTCACGGGCGTTCAACTGCACCGCGGACTGCTCGCGACTGCGCGTCGTGCGCCATTCGAAGCGATCGATCCAGCGCTCTGGAATCCTGCGTCGCCGCCGCGCACCGTGCTCGTTGCAGAAGACATCACGAACATCGACAACATCGGCCAACTCTTTCGGATCGCGGCGGCCTTTGCAGCCGACGCTGTGCTGTTGAGCCCGACCTGTCACGATCCGCTCTATCGAAAGAGTTTGCGAGTTTCGACGGGCAACGCGCTGAAAGTGCAAGCTCTGCGTGCGACGCGCTGGCCAGAAGATCTCGCCATGTTGCGCGAACGCTTCGGATTCGAAATCGTCGCGACCGCCATTCAATCAAGCGTGCCGATCGCGTCGATCGGCGAGCCCGCGCGTGTTGCGATTGTCGTTGGCAATGAAGCGAATGGCGTATCCGCCGAGGTTCGCGCGCTTGCG
>JBJOHQ010000260.1:0-3343 GCA_046047595.1 Planctomycetota bacterium
CTGCGGCGGCGATCTTTGGCGGTGCCCTTCGGAGTGAATCCTCAGGGCACTGGGTTGTTGTTCGTGATTCGCGGTCGCCGCTGCGGCGGCGACCTTTGGCGCGGTTCACGCGACAGCGAGCGAGTTGCGAAGCAGGTCGCGAGCGCTCCCACAATTGACCGAAGGCGGGCACCGTTCACGCCACAGCGAGTCGTAGTTTGAGCGGTCGCCGCTGCGGCGGCGATCTTTGGCGCGGTTCACGCCACAGCGAGCAAGTTGCGAAGCAAACTTCATGCACGCCAGAGCGAGCGAGTTGCGAAGCAGGTCGCGAGCGCCAAGAAAAAGGGCCACTGCGCGATCGGCTGCGCAGTAGCCCCATGGGGGAAAAGATCTTGGTTGGCCTTTTGGGGCAAACGCCACCAGAAAGATGTGAGGAGTATAGATATGTCTCAGCGGTTGTCGAGGTGGTCGCTCGCGAAGTCCGCAAAAAGCGAGAAGAGTTCTCGCTGCATACTTCACGCGTGGTGTGCATAAATCACGATGACTGTGCGGCAATTCCGTTGATCGACAGCGCCAGATTCGCGTCGGAAACTGCTTTGTCGCAGCACTTACGCGCGCCGCGCCGACCCCGCAAACTTCACTCGCAAACTTCACTTACGGGCTTCACTCGCTGCGCGGTGCCGCCGTGGGGGTCTTCACATTTGGTGCTTCCGGATTTGGAGTCTGAGGCGCTGGATTTTGCGCAAGTCCAGCGGCCCAGAGGATGCCGCCCTCCATGTGCTGTCGGAAGAGCGGTTCCTTGAAACTCTCCTTCGTGTGACCGCCGCCCGTGTACCACGAGCGTCCGCCTTCGAACTCGTGATACCACGCGATCGGGTGATCGCCGTTCATGTTCGCGCCCGTGACCGTCGTGTCATCGAGGCTCATCAGCACGCGGACATCCTTTCGGGGATTCCGGTCGTAGACGTACCACTCATCGGTGCGGGTCCAACGTGCGGGCAGCATGCGCGTCGACGGATGCGTTCGATCCTCGACATCGATCGTCGACTCTTGCACCGGCGGGTGCGTCTTGAAATAGGCACCCACAAGTTTGCCAAACCACGGCCAGGTGTGCTCTGTGTCTGCGGCCGCATGAATGCCAGCGAAACCGCCTCCAGCGCGAATGAACTCTTCGAACGCGCGCTGCTGTTCTTCGTTGAGAATGTCGCCGGTGGTCGAAACGAACACAATCGCCTCGTAGCGTTCGAGATTCGCGGAGGTGAAGACGTTCGAGTCCTCCGACGCGTCGATGGCGAAGCGGTCTGAGAGGAGTTCACGCACGCACGCGATGCCGTCTGGGATCGAGTCGTGGCGGAACCCGCCGGTCTTTGAGAAGACGAGAAGGCGCTTCGACGGCTCAGACTTTGGGGAAGTCTGCGGCGCACTTTGCTGCGGCGCAGGCGACGTCTCCGAAGCCTGTGCTCCGCTCGTCGAGTTCGTCGAGTTCGTCGCGTTCGTAGGCGGAGCGTCCGCCGCGAGCATGGCGGCAGCACCCATCCCGAGCATCAGGGCGCCGAACACACTGCCAAGAATGGATCGCGAGGGGCGGTGTCGTGGACTTCGTGCGTGCATTGGTGCAGCGTCGTGGGCGACCGCGCGCAAGTCAAGCGACAAGTTTGTGATCGGCCCTCCGAAGTCGTACCCTTGACCTTCACGATGGACTCATCGGACATCGCACACATGCTCGCGCTTCTCCCGCAGGGCGAAGCAGGTCTAGCGGGGCTTCTGCGACGGCTCGCCGCGGAGGTACGTCGCATCCTCGATGCGGATGTTTGCCGCGTGTGGATCGTCGATAGTCGTGAGCGGGCAAACAACGGCTTCGGCCTCGCAGAGCGCGTGGTTCGTCAGCCCGCCGACCGCGCGGTGCCCGACATACACGTCACCGATCCCGACGCGATTCATGCGTCGCTCCCTGCACAAGGTGCGATCGAGACGAGTCGCGATGGACGCTCGATTGCACGCGTGCGGCTCGCATCCATCGGCTTCGTCGAGGCGGCGCGCGCGAGTGCGGCAATCGCGCCGTCCGAACTCGCAGAGGTTCGCGCATTCGTGGCGCAGCTCGAAGGCGAAGTGGAGGCGCGCTTTCCCGCCGAGGAACTCGAGTCGTTTCGTCAATGGCTGCGCGTCCGCGGAGCGATCGATCGACGCGCGGCGCGTGCCTTCGCGCAGGTTCAGACGATTGAGGAACTCGCGGAGATGGTCGACGCGCTCTCCGAAGAACTGACGCCCGCGGAGTACTCGGGGCTTTACTTCATCGATCCAGATACGGGCAATCTGCGGCTCGCGTACGGCCGAGGACTGAACGCTGCGGAGCGTGCCGCTGCTGAAGCAACCGCGATGGAGCGACATCCCGGCATCGTGATGCGCACGGGGCGCGTCGTGGATGTTCCAGATACTTCCATCGAACGCAGTGATGGCATGCCATCCGGTCACGGTCGCGAGGTTCGTTCGCGGCTCTTCATTCCCGTCTTGAGCGATGGACATGTCGTTGGCACGATCGGATTTGCGAGTTCAACTCCTCATGCGTACACGTCGCGACATCGGCAGATCCTCGCGTTTCTCGCGGATTTCGCGGGTTTTTCTTACGGACGCATCACGGCGCAGCGCGCGATGGTTCGGCGCGGCGAATTGCTCGAAGCGGCGAACACCGCGGCTGAGCGACTTCTCGGTGCACAGGAGTGGGAACCTGCGTCGTACGCGGCGCTTGCGCTCATCGGGAGCGCACTTGATGCAAATGCTGTTGCGCTTGTCGAACTTTCGAACGCGGAGGGCGCCGCGAGTTTGCCTTCCAACTCGTCTTCCAGTTCGGCCAGTACCTCCGCGACAAACGCACAGAGCGCAACCGAACCGCTCGAATTCGCGTGGCAACCAACGTTCGGTTTTCCTTGGCTGCGTGGCGCGCGCATTCGCAGTTTGAGCGCGCAAGAGCGCAGTGACCTCGCAACCGATCGTGGGATCTTCGTCGATCCGCAAGACGGTGGTCCCGCGTTGTTACTGAAGCCCGTGTTTGTCGAGTCCACGCTGTGGGGCGTGATCGCGTATGAGCCAAAGCCGGGCGTTGCGCGAGTCATCGATCGCGCGGAGCGATCAGCGTTGCGCGCATTGGCGCGTGCGTTCGGCGCGGCGATTGCACGCGAGCGACTGGCGAAGGCGGTTGCGCATCAACAAAAGATGGATGCGGTTGGAAGACTCGCATCGGGCGTGGCGCAAGATTTCAGCCAACAACTTTGGCCGATTTTGCTCTACACCGAAATGCTCGAGCGCTCGCCTGGGCTTGACGATCGCGCGCGACAAGTGCTCGCAGAGATGCGGGTCGCCGCACGTC
>JBJOHQ010000261.1:0-2929 GCA_046047595.1 Planctomycetota bacterium
CGCGCGGGAAAGGCGGACTTGATCTCGCGCCTGCGCTTGAACGAAACCAGATCGGCGAGGCGCTATTGCGTGCGCTCCGTAAGCGGCTTTCGAAGCGCGACATGCCGCCCGCCGATGAAGAGATTCGGCCGTCACGCGAGGAATATGCAGCGGCCGTCGCTGCAATTGATGCAGTTGTCGCTCCGACGACGCGCGAGGTTCCAAACGTTCGTCGATTGAATCGTGCGCAGTACGCGGGCTCGGTGCGTGATGTCTTCGGTGTCGATACTGCGAGCGAGATCGTCGAGCGCATGCTTCCCGCAGATGAGATTGGAGAAGGCTTCGATACGACCGGCGACACGCTCGCGCTTCCGCCGCTTTTGCTCGAGAAATACTTCGATGTTGCGGAAGCGATCGCCGCTGACGCCGTGCCCGATGAACGACCGCGTCGCGTCGTTGTTTCGCCAGAACGCTTGGAACGTCGTGGACAGGGCGGTACGTACGACGGCCTCGCGTGGCTCTCAACAAACGGCACGCTGCGCGCGTCCGTTGAGATTGCCCGCACAGGGAAGTATCGCATCACGGTTGATGTTGCGGCGCAGCAAGCAGGCGATGCGCTTGCGCGGATGGCGCTCCGCGTCGACGAGAAATCAATCCGCGAGGAAGACATTTCAGCCGATCGCGCAAAGCCTCAGCGCGTCGTGTGGGAAGGCGAACTCAACGCGGGCACGCGCGTCGTTGGCGTGCAATTCCTCAATGATTTTTGGGATCCGAACGCGGCGGATCGAACGCGACGTGATCGAAATCTCGGCGTTGGGGCAATGGTGGTGGAAGGCCCGCTAGATCCGCCGCCACCGAGCGCGTTTGAATTGCGTGCGTCGGATATTGCTGCCGATGGCGGTGAAATCGCGCGGTTGCGACGTTTGGCGAGCACGTTCGGCGCTCGACTTTTCCGGCGTGAACTCACGCAAAGCGAAAGTGACGCGCTTGCAACGATCGCGCGTGAAGCAAGCATTCGACAGGGCGACGAGAAGCGCGCTTCATGGAAAGCGCAGTTGCGTGCGCTCGTCACTGCGCTGCTTGTTGATCCTCGTTTCCTACTTCGTATCGAAGCGCCGAGAGATGAAGGTGGACGTCGTGCGCTTTCCCGTGATGAACTCGCGTCGCGTCTTGCGTTCTTCCTCTGGTCGAGTGTTCCGGACGAGGAGTTGCGCGACGCGGCGCGCCGCGGAGAACTCGCAACCGCGGATGGCTTGGCGCATCAAGCGCGTCGCATGCTTGGCGATCCGCGCGCGACTACGCTCGCGTCACGCTTTGCAGCGCAATGGTTGGGAATCGACGGTCTTGCATTGCGCGAGTTTGATCCAAAACTCTACCCAAGTGTCGACCGCGCGCTCATGAGTTCGATGCGCCGCGAAACTGAACTGTTGTTTGAATCGGTTGTGCGCGGCGAACTGCCGGTGCGCGCGCTGCTTTCATCGCGAAAGACCTTTGTCGATGCACGCCTCGCACAGCATTACGGCGTCCCACGCGAGGCGACCGATGCGACCGCGTTTGTTGCGGTGGAGTTGCCTCAAACGCGGCCCTCCGGCGTACTCGGACATGGGTCGGTTCTACTTGCGACAAGTAACCCGACGCGTACGAGTCCGGTGAAGCGCGGTAAGTGGGTGCTTGATGCGTTGCTCGATGAAGCGCCGCCGCCGCCGCCGCCGGGCGTACCGCAACTGCCCGAAACACGCGAGGAAAAGAAGGGGCTTTCGATCCGTGAGTTGATGGCGCTCCATCGCGCCAATCCCGATTGCGCGTCATGCCACATTCAAATGGATGCGCTCGGCCTCGCGTTCGAACGAGTCGATGTCGACGGGCGCTTGCGCGACTCGGTCGACGGCGAAGCAATCGACGATCGCACCGAACTTCCAGACGGGTCAATCTTGGCGGGTGTTGCGGGAGTCGAGCGTTTTCTCGAGCAAAACGATGGTTTTGAACGTGCGGTCGCGCGCCGGCTTCTCGTCTATGCACTCGGTCGTGGCACGGCCGATGCCGATGACGCACTCGTTGAGACTCTCGCGAAGGAACTTCGCGCGCACGGCGCGTTCGCCCAACTCGTCGAAGGAATCGTGCGATCGGACGCCTTCCGCACACGCATTGATTCGCCGAAAGCCGCCACGCACTGATTGCCTGCACGCAATCTCGACGTACATTCCACATATGCGACCGCCGCTTCTTGATCGACGCACTGCACTCCGAGGTCTCGGTTGCACGATTGCGTTGCCACTCCTCGACGCGATGCTTCCGCGTGGGATCACCTCCAGTTTCAGCGGGGGTTTCGCACGCACCGCAGCGGCGGCGACGAACACTGGCAGCGTAGGCAGCGCGGGAGTGCTCGCGACCCCAACGCGCGTCGCGTACCTCTTCTTTCCAAACGGCGTCAACGTCGAAGCGTGGCGACCAGCGGTCGATGCGGCGGGGAAGTGGATTCCCTCGTCGACGCTCGCGCCACTCGCGGAGTTTCAGCGAGATATCGCGGTTTACACGGGGCTTCGACATCGCAACGCCGAAGCGAACGGCGATGGTCCTGGCGACCATGCGCGCAGTGCCGCGTGTTTCTTGACGGGCGCGCAGCCGCGCAAGACTGCCGGCGATGATATTCGCGCGGGTCGGTCGATCGACCAAGCGATCGCGGACGATGTGATGTCACAGCTTGCCGAACAGCAGAAGTCGCTGCGACTGCGCTCGCTTGAACTCGGCAGCGAGCCTGCAATGACGGCGGGCAACTGTGACTCGGGTTACTCGTGTGCCTACAGCGCGAATATCTCGTGGAAGTCAGAGAATCTTCCGAACGGCAAGGAGACTGATCCGCGCGCGGCGTTTGAGCGCATTTTCGGGCGAACCTCCGAATCGCCTGAAGACGCGGCTGCGCGTCTGCGGAGTCGACGCTCGATTCTCGATG
>JBJOHQ010000262.1:0-4528 GCA_046047595.1 Planctomycetota bacterium
CTCACCGACGTGCATGGCACGGTGGTTGATGGTTTGATCGCCTAAGTGGTTCAGCGATCACGCACCCGCGGTCGGCGACCACTCAAGCACGCTTTCGCAGAACTCGTCCTCGTCTGCGCGACGTCATCCCCAGTTCGAGAGCAAGATCGCCAGATCCTGTGCGTCCACCGTGCCATCGTTGTCGAGATCGGCAATCGGGCTTGGTGTCAGCCATGCGCTGAGAAGGATCGCGAGATCCGCGCCAGCCACAATGCCGTCACGATCGAGGTCGGCGATGTTGATCGGCGTGGGTGGAATGAACGTGATCTCAAGGCGCGGACGAAGGAGCGCGTTGCTCGACTCGCTCGTCCAAATCTCGATGCCGTCGTCGTTGCCGCTGATGATCTGCGGAAGAATCGCGATGCCGTAGTTGGGCGTTCCTGCGGCCCAGGCGGCTACGGTCGATGTGAGATCCAATCGGCGCATCGTCTCCGTGTTCGGCACGTTGTCGCCAAGGAATTGCGCCACCGCTGGCTGCAGGTCTGCGCCCACGGAGAGGCCGCCTGAGAGCGAATTCCATGTGGAATTCTCGTCCCACGCGCGAATCACCGGATGGACATAGAAGACTGGGTTGTAGAACGGCGTATCGATATCGTCGGCGATATCAATGACGAGTGTCGCCTTGACGATCGTCGAGCCAGTGGGCACGCCGTTCGCGCCGATCGCATCGTCGAATCGAATCAACCCTTGTCCGCGGTAGTCCGCGAAGAGCGAGTTGGCGGTGTCGTCATCAACCCAACGCGTGTTGTTGTTGCCGTAACTCGTGTTGGGATTGTCTTGGCTGATCCACGTATCTTGGGTTCCGGCGTAACCCGCGATTCCCTGTTGAAACGCCTTGAATTGGGTGCCTTCCGGAAGTCGATACTCGTCGAAGGCAACAGGAAGATTGAAATCGCTTTCTGGTGCAGTTCGAATCGCCTGAAGCGTCGGCGAGTAGGTGTCGACGTCGATCACGTTCGCGAACGTGTCGAAGCGCATGATGCGCAGCCAACCGTCACCGCCGTTCGGGTCATCTTGGAAGTCGGCGAGCACTTCGTGGATCGGCTTGCCAACGACGTTCGTCGAAACTTGTCGGAACTCTTCATGGAAGTGACCACAGGTCACCATGAAGACATTCGTGTTTCGCTTGACGAACCACTGGAAGAAGTTCTCCGATTGAATGCCGTTTGGGTTGTAGAGCCCTTCGACGGCGTACCAAATGGCTGGGTAGCGGCCCGATGGAACGACAGGAACACCGCTCGTGTAGTCCTCTGCGTCCTGCAAGTAGCGGTGTGTCGTCAGCATCGCTGGGCGATCTTTGTGCGAGTCGAGCACGGCCTGCGCCCACGCGAGTTCGCTGACAGGGGTATCCACATCGAGATGCACTTGGAGGAAGTCGATTCCCCCAGCGCTGAAGTAGGTGAAGTTCGACAAACCGGAGGGCGAAGCTCCGCCGAACCACGGCTCGCCCGCAAAGCGCTGCGGACCGAAGTTCGCGAGGTAGTTCTGCGGAATGAACGGTTGGCCGGAGCCTCCGGACGACGTGACGTCGTGGTTTCCTGGACACACTCCATACGGAATGTTCGCCTTGTCGAGGACGGACATCGAGTTGTTCGCGTTGATCCACTGCGCTGGTTGATCTGCGTTGTTCACGATGTCGCCGTAGTGCGACACATAGCGAACATCGAGCGCCGAACGATTCGCAACGATCCAATCGGTCTGCGCCGTGAAGATCTGCGGGTACGAACTTGAATAGTTCTGGGTATCGGGAAGACCGATGACGCTGAAGGCGGATGTACCAACGGCGTTTCGACGCGCGACGCTGCGCACGTAATCATTGGCGCCTTCGAGGATGGCGAAGCGCGGTTTCTCCTTGCGAACCGCATCGGGACCGATGCCGTCATCATGTGGGAGCGGCGCGGCGACGGCGGGGGCGGAGCAAAGCGCGATGGACGCAACAAGTCCGCCGGTCACGCGCAAAAGCGACGATTGCATGAGCGACGACTGCGTTGGCAAAGTACGAATGGGCGACGAACGCATAGCGAAACCTCTCCTCTGGACGAACGACGGAAAATCTGTGTGAACTCCTCGAGGCGCACACTACTTCGAGATTTGCGGCGCTCCGCCGTTTATGGCACAAAGTTCACGCAAAGTTCTTGCGAAGAAAAAAAGTCAAAATAGTTGTCAGCGCCCGCGCGCGCTGATTTGTTGCGCGATCACGCAGGTGGTAAGCCCAAGTAGAAATCAGCCCCGCGTCGACTCGGAACTCGGCGCCATCGTGTTCGCGCGAGGTGACTTCGGCGACGGCTCGATCTCTCGGACCTCAACACTTATCGCGCTCGCCTGTCGCGCAGCGAAGGCCGACGTTGCCGCGCTCAACGCGCGAAAAAACGGGCAACGCGAGATATCTGATGTCGCCGCATCGATAGGTGGATGCGCGGGAGCCTCGGTTGTTGCGTGGTCCGCGAACGATGCCTTTGCTTTCAAATTAGGTTCAGCGGTGGGTTGCGCCACACCCGACATCGCGTGCGACTCCACAGGCGAACTCTCGTCTCGCGCTTCACTCGCATGGGCATCGTCGCTCGGCAATTGGCTCATCGCAATGTCGCCGTTGGAAGATCCGTGCACCATGGCGCGCACACATCGTTTCCGAGTTGAGTGAAGTTGCGGAACGTCCAGATGACCTTCTTCTCGCGCGTCACCTCGATCAGCTGCGGCTGATCAGGTCCCGCGTGCGTGTTCCCAATGATGACGTTTCCGTTTGGCAGGACTTGCAAACTGGTCACCCACGCGAGTCGAATCGAGTTGCCATCAAGATCTTTGAGTTCGTCGCGATCGACCGACCACACGATCTCCTTCGCGGGATTCACCTCAAGCACGCGATTGTTGTTGCCGCCGGCGATCAGAGTGTTGCCGTTTGGCAAACGAATCGCGTGGAAGACGGCGGTTCCATGGCCCTGTTGTCCCGCTGAAGGCTCACGATCCTTCGAAAGCGGGATCGCGTACTCCCACACGATTGCGCCGCGCGTGTCATATTCGCGCACGAGCCCAAGAGGCTCATGGCAAACGAGATAGGTACCCGCGGGAGTCTTTCGAACACGGCGTGTGTCGTGGTGCGAATCAGGCCGATCTGTTTGGATCGGAACACTCTTCACGATCTCGCCCTTCGGATTGATTTCAAGAATGCGAAGATTGCCAGTTTCAGCAACGAGGGTGTTGCCATCGGGAAGCCGCTCAAACGCGTGAATTTCTACGGCTCCGGTGTAGGGCGCAACAGGTTTCGCGGTCCACTCCCAAACGATGCTCGCGTTTGGATCGGTGGCACTCATCTCGATCACGCGATTGGCCGCTGCATGGATAAGCATGTTTCCATTTGGCAACAGCGCGAAATCGTGAGCGTTGTGTGGAGCGGGGCGCTTCCAGAGCACCGTGCCGAAACGATCAAACGCAACAAGTTGTCCGCGATCTTGTGCGATCAGCGCGTGCGTCGTTGCGCCATTCTTCGCCTCGATGTCGAGCAGGGTGCCATCATGTGCGAGTGCTTGAAGGGCTTCGATCAGTCGAACGGAGAGCAGCTCGTCGCTCGCGCGCAACCAGATTCCCGACGCTTCTTGCATCACTGGCACGACACGCAACGAAGGGTTTCGCAGCTGCCGCGCACGCAGCGCGAGAAGATCGCCGATGAACGCATCGAGTTCGCCCTTCTCGAGTTTCGAGGTAATGCTTCCATCTGGCTCGGTGTTGCGCGCGACATTGGCGAGTTGTTGCCGCTTTGCCCAGGCATCGGCGGCTGTGCCTGCACGCACCGCCACACGCTTCGTCGCGAGATCCGTCGCTGTGGTCACGACATCCTTTCGTACGAGGAGCGCGACGCCGCTTGCACCGAGGTAAGGAATGGCGCGGAGTTCATCGTTTGCAGCGCTCGTCGCAGCGCCATTCGGAGCGTCTGGCGCGTTGCGCTCCGTCATCATCGTGTCAGCATCGGCGCTGATTCCAACACCGTTGAGTACGACATCAACTTCGCCCGCGCGAAGCGCATCGAGTTCGCCGCCGATTGGCACGGGCTTCTCTTCAACGCGCAGCGCTGTGGTCTTCGTAACGGCCTCAAGAATTGCAGCGTCAAGTCCGCGGTCAGGGGCGCGTCGAGTGGCAGGTTTCCAATACGGCGCGTTTGGCATCGTGCGTCCGACACGCAGCGTGCGCCGCTGCGATCCATCAGCCGCAAGCACGGGTGAGCGATCAAAGCGCGGCTCCATTTCGCGTGCGTACACGCGCACCGCTCCGGCAACGAGTGATGCGACTTTCGCCGCGAGCTCCGCATCAACCTTGTCTGCATGATCCGAAACTTGGTGGTAGTCCTCGTGGTCTTCGCAGCTGAAGAGAACGGCGGGAATACCCACGCGCAAGAACGCGCCTTGATCGCTTCGATCGAGCCAATCGGGATGCGTGTCGACTTTCATCTCGATCGGAACTTCTGGTGCGAGGCGCACGAGCAGATCGACGAGCGGTT
>JBJOHQ010000263.1:0-2932 GCA_046047595.1 Planctomycetota bacterium
CTCCCGGAGCGCGCGATGCTCGACGAGGTGCAGCGGGTCCCCGAGATCTTCCTCGCGCTCAAGCTTGCGGCCGATCGCGAGCGGACACCGGGCCGGTTCCTGCTGACCGGCTCCTCGAACATTCTGCTGCTACCAAAGCTTGCCGACTCGCTCGCCGGGCGCATGGCGATCGTTCGGCTACATGCGATGGCGCAATGCGAGCTGCTCCAGACGGCCCCGAAGTTCGTCGAGCATCTGCTGGCCGGTCGGTTTCCGACGGCAGACGGCGCGAGACAGGGCCGACAGCTCGCCGACCGCATCGTGCGGGGAGGATTTCCGGCGCTGCTTTCGATCGGCACCGCCGCACGCCGCGCACGATGGCACCGCGACTACGTCGAGGCGATCGTGCAACGCGATGTGCGCGAGATCTCGCGCATCGCTTCGCTTGGTGCGCTGCCGAAGCTGCTGGAACTGCTCGCGGGGCAGACCGCGCGGGCTCTCAACATCAGCGATCTTTCGGCGCCGTTCGGCGTGAGCCGGCCGACGCTGCGGGACTATGTCACCCTTCTCGAGCGGCAGTTCCTGGTCGAGGAATTGCCCGCGTGGCACAGCAATCGCCTCAGCAGGCTCGTCAAGGGTGCGAAGGTCCATCTTGCCGACACTGGACTCGCCTGCGCGCTCCTCGGCGTCGATGCCGATGCGCTCTGGGAGGACCGCGATCTCTTCGGTCAGATGCTCGAGACCTTCGTCTGCGGCGAGATCCGCCGCCAGGCGAGCGGCCGTGGAGAGAAGATCTCGTTCAGCCACTTCCGGCATCGCGACGGCGCCGAGGTAGACCTCGTGGTCGAGCATGGCGGCAAGGTCAGCGGCATCGAGGTCAAGGCTTCCGCGACCGTTCGATCGAGCGATTTCGCCGGCCTTCGCATGCTGAGCGAGGCGTGTGGAAAACGGTTCGCGTGCGGTGTCGTCGTGTACGACGGCGAATCAACCCTCAGCTTCGGTGACGGTCTGCTCGCGGTTCCGATCTCGCAACTTTGGTCGTGAAACGACGGTCACGAACCGCTTGGCGCATGCGACTTCGTGCGCGACTTCGCGTACGACTTCGCGTGCGCCATCGCCTCGAGCACGGTCGGCAGCACCACGCACGCGACGTACATACACGCCACGCTTCCGACGGCCATCGCGATACCGAGCGAGCGCATGCCGCGATGCTCGGCGAAGACCAACGCGCCGAAACCGATCGCCGTCGTGAGCGCCGTGAATGCAACGGCGCGAATTGTGGGCGCGAGGTTCGCGCGATCCTCGCGATCGCGATGGATGATGTGAATGGCGCTGTCGATCCCGAGCCCGACGAGCATGGGAATCGCGAAGAAGTTCGCGAGATTGAGATGCGAGCCAAACAAAGGGAGAAGCGCGATGGTCATGACAACGCCCGCAACGACCGTCGCCGTTGCGAGCAACGCCGGGAGAATCGCGTGGAACGACAACGCGGCGATAACCGTCACGGCGAGCACCGCCCAAAGACTCGTTTCGATGAACGCGCCGCGCATGTCGCGAATCGACTCAAGTTGCGTGATGGGAACGCCTGTCGCCTTCGGATCGACCTCGCGCACGGCTTCGACGAACGCTTCAAGCGGCACTTCTTCCCACGCGTCTTCCTTTGGAATGAAGCGGACGAGGAAGCGGCCATTCGGCGAAACAAGTCGAGGCGCGATGGCTGCGGGAAGCGCTTCGCGCAGCGGGAGCGTTGCGCCGTCCATGATGTTCCATGCGGCGCGCACGGCAGCAGGGGAATCGGCGGAAGGCGCGGTCTTCGGGAGTCCGGCATCCGCAGCCGCAACAGCAACCTTTGCACGCAACGCCGCGCGCTCTGACGTGTCGCGCGGAATGACATCGAGAATGGACTCCGCGCGCAGGATTTCAGGGTGTTCTGTGGCATTTTCGACGAGCGCCGAAACCTCGTCGAAACTCGCAGCGTTCGACGCGGCAAACCACGTTGCACTTGCGCTGTCCGCGAAGATGCGCCGTTCCCATTGCACACTTTCGAGCGTCGGCGATTGCAGTTCGAGCAGATTCGATTCGAAGCGCAGACCCGCCGGCAGGAAGGAGAGGCACGCGAGAATCGGGAAGACCGCGGCCGCGATCTGCTTTCGATAGCTCCAGTTGCGCGGCGGATTTGCGGGTGCGTGGTCGGATGTGCACTCACGGCGCTCCGCATCTTCGCTGCGTTCCACATCATCCTGCTCGCTCCCCGCGATGTGCGCCGTTCCGCCATCAAGAAGCGCAAGCAACGCAGGCAGCACGGTCACCATCGCAAGCGCGCACAACAAGAGCCCAGCGCCTGCGATCACGCCGAGTTCGCGCAGGCCACCGAAGTCGGTGAACCACGCGCCGAAGAAGACAGCCGCAGAGCCCGCGGCGCCTGCGAGTGTGCTTGGACCAACCGACCGAACGGCAGAGAGCGCGGCGGCACGCGCATCGCCTGTGCGTCGGAACTCGCCGTAGCGGCTCACGAGATGCACGCCATAGTCGAGGCCAGCGCCGACGAGGACGAGCATGAAGACCGTCGAGAGAAGGTTCAGATGTCCGACGAGAAGCGTGGCGGCTCCGTGCGTCCAGCCCGTCGCGATCGCGAACGCAATGACCGCGAGCAGCGGACGACGCACGCCGCGGAAAACAACGATGAAGAGCACCGTGATGATGACAAGCGAAATGACGCTCGCGAGTGCCATGTCGCGATTTGCGGTCGCCATTTCATCATGCATCAGGACGGGCTTCCCCGTCAGACCAATCTCAACGGTCGGATACGCCGCACGCACCTCGTCAACCGCGGCACGAATCGCCGCGATCGGTTCTCCAACAGGGTCAAGGAGCGAAAAATCCTTGACCGGCATCGCTTCGACGAAGTAGAGCGTTCCGCCTGGCGCGCGGAGATATTCGCGGGGTCGCTCAA
>JBJOHQ010000264.1:0-2954 GCA_046047595.1 Planctomycetota bacterium
AGTTCATGTTGTGGGGGCGCGATCAATCTGAAACTGGCCCCGGAAACCGCAGTTTCACCGACTTTCTTGATGCGAACTCGCCGCACGCGGAGCGGCGTCGTGAGTATCTCCTCGAAATCACTGATCTCCTGTGCGAAGATCTCACGCGGCTCGTGAAAGCATGGGCACCCGACGCTGACAACCACCGTCGACGCTTTGAGCAAGATCCGAAAGCGCTGCGCGCGATCCTCGTGGGTCCAGGGCTTCTCGCGGGCTTCGAGATGTCGGGCGAGCGGCTCGCGGTCGCACTTGAAACGCGCGATCAAGAAGAAGAGCACAGTTGCTTCAGTGACACGACGCACGTCGACTTCCGAGCGAACATTCGCGGGATTGCGCTGGTTTTGCGCGGAAATGGCGCAGCTTCAGTGATCGATGTCATTCGCGTGAAAGATGCTGCTGCGGCAGACGACTTGGCAAGCGCGCTTGAGAAAGCGCTTGTGGCCATCGACGCGATGCCCGTTCCGTTCGATGCGGCGATTCGTAAAGAAGACGGAACTTCGGAGCGGCAGAAACTCACGGCGGCGCTTGAAGCGATTGAAACACTGGGCGAATCGATCTCACGTGCAGCGAAAGTGCTTTCGATTGAGGTTCCAACGGAGCCGCAGGGTTAATGCGTTTCGATTCGCGGCGAGATCGACTGTCATCCGCGCCGCTCGCGTGTTTCGCGGGTGTGTTTGTCACGCTCGCAGTTGTGCCGCTACGCGCAGAAGACGCGGTGCAGATGGTCGCGCTCGCACAGGCGACGCACACGCCGAAACTCGGTGGCCAGACAAGCGTCGCCGCCGATGGTGGACATGCATTTAGTTTGCCTGTGCCAGGACTTTCTCGCGAAGATCGCCGCGCGTTCAGCGTGGGCAATTCGTTCTTTCGTGACAACTGGATTGCCGCGCCTGCGAGCGCCGAGGGCCGCGACGGGCTCGGGCCACACTTCTCCGCGAATTCTTGCAGCGCGTGCCATCAGGAAGATGGTCGTGGATTGCCTCCGCTCGCGGAGGTTGGGGTCGGGCGTGGCAGTGTGCTCTTTGTGAGTCCAGTGAATGCCGACGGCGCGCCGCATCCGATCTACGGCGCACAGTTGCAGGATCAAGCGATCGAAGGTGTGCGACCTGAAGGGCGCATCGAACTAGAGCCACAGCGCTCGTTCGTCGCGTTTGCGGATGGTTCACAGGCGGAAATCGAACGCTGGAGTGTTCGCGTGCAAGATGCGGCGTACGGGCCGCTCGGCGAACTTCGCATGTCGTTGCGCGTTGGGCCGCAAGTGATCGGGCTCGGATTACTCGAAGCCGTGCCCGACGACACCATTCGCGCGCTTGCCGACCCAAACGATCGCGATGGCGACGGGATCTCTGGGCGCGTGCATGAAGTTCGCGATGCGGAGGGCCGCGTGCGCATCGGTCGATTCGGCTGGAAAGCGTCGCAGCCGACGCTCGATGCACAGGTGATGGCGGCGCTTCACGGCGACATGGGGCTCACGAATCCAACGCATCGCGCGGAGAATCACACGGCTTCGCAAACGGACGCGGCTCAAGCGGCCTCGGGCGGTGACCCTGAAGTTGATGCGCAGAAGGTCGCGCGACTCGCGCACTATTGCCGTGTGCTTGCGGTGCCAATGCAGCGGGTGCCGACGAACTCGAGCGATCTTGCGCGGCTTCAACGCGGCGCGAAGATCTTTCAAAGAATCGACTGCGCGAAGTGCCATGTCACGACGTTGAAGACCGACGAATCGAGTCCGATCGAGCAACTTCGCAACGTCGAGTTTCATCCGTTCACCGATTTGTTGTTGCACGATATGGGTGATGGCCTCGCGGATGATCGACGCGATGGCGCTGCGACTGGCCGTGAATGGCGCACGCCGCCGTTGTGGGGCATCGGGCTGATTGAGACGGTCAACGGCCATACGCGGCTTCTGCACGATGGCCGCGCGCGTTCGATCGAAGAAGCGATTCTCTGGCACGGCGGCGAAGCGCAGCGTTCGCGCGATGCGTACCTCTCGTTGCCAAAGGCGGATCGGGATGCGCTGTTGGCGTATCTCAAGAGTTTGTGACGACGAACGCGAGATCGTGCGCGAAGGCGGTGAAATCCCTTCGCGGGTTCTTGCGGTGTGCAAAATGAAACGCGGCCTCGGATTGCTCCGAGGCCGCGTGTGTTTCATCTGTCTCAATGGCCGTCGATCAGCAGTCGCCCCATGCGGCGAGCACTGTGCCGAGATCGTCTGCGTCCACAACGCCGTTGCCGTCAATGTCTGCTGGGCAGGCACCCGCGCACGGGCCCCACGCTGCGAAGATCATCGAGAGATCCGCGCCGTTCACCGTGCCGTCCGCATTGAGATCGGCTGCACAGAATCCGCCAGCTGGATCAAGCACGATCTGCTGACGAACCGTGATCGGACGCGCAATGATGCCGGCTGGGTCAGCCGCCGCTTCTGCTGGCGAGTACCAATCGACGCCATAGGTCGTGAGCGTGAGTGCTTTCGATTGTGCATCGATGTTGAATTCCGTCCAGCCGTAGTGGTGTGCCGCAACGGGGCCACCGACAACAAACTGCGCGTTGATGGATGGATCTTGGATGCCCGTCGGTGAGTACCCGTAGCCGGAGATCACGCCGTCGAGCACTTGCGCGATGAACGCGTCCTTGTCCGCATTTGGAAGCGACTGGTAGAACGCATACTGCGCAGCGGAAATCGCGCCGGTCGAAAGGCCGAGTTGTGCGAACGTTGGCCCCGCTGGAGCCGAGTACGCCACTGAACCCGTGATGATTTCAAACATGCCGGTGAAGAGTTGCTGCGTTGGATTTGCAGGATTCGGAACGGTGATGTCATTCACGATCGTGCCGTGGAAGTCGGCCGTCACGAATACAACGTTGCGGATACCGAGTGCGACGATTTGCGAGAGCAAGTACGCGCGCTCAGCGGCATA
>JBJOHQ010000265.1:0-2583 GCA_046047595.1 Planctomycetota bacterium
ACTTCAGTGAAACGCGATTGCACGCATGCGCGCCGTAAGCGTGGTCCACGGCTCCGCCAGCCCGAGCGTTGCCACTGAGCAACTGAAATCGCCGAGGAAGATCGCGTTCCGAATAGGCAGACCCAGCGCGGGATAGAGGAGTAAACCGTCCACGCGGTGTCGCGGGCCGTGGCGCGCCTGCACGCGAGAGAGATACGCGAAGAGCTGCCGAAGGTGCTCGGGGCGGTAGGTCGCCCCTCCTCGCCAGCCCTGAACGAGCATTGTGGGCGTGTACTTGCACTCGATGACGCGGGTATGCCCCGGTCGCTCAATCGTCACATCGGTTTCAAGAGTCGGAACCTGCGATTGCCTCGCATCGCACCACTCCAACTTGCTGCGACGCACTCTGACGTTCCTCGGCGCATGCAGCTTGGCGAAGCGGAAGGTAAACCGCTCGAAGATTCGCCGCATGCGCTTCTCGTCGCGTTCGAGGCTTCGTGCCCACTCCTCGCCAATCCGCTCGTCGGGCTGACCTGCATCGATCAAGATTCGCGCGATGAAGCGAACGACGCGATATCGCCTTGTCGCGGTGGAGCGGGGCAGCGAACGAAGAAGCCGACGCGACAGCGCTACATCGGCGACATCGCGCATCTCGCGGACGAGCGCTCGCAGCGAGTCTTGGTGCTCGGTCGACGCGTCGCAACGGACAAGCATCCGTGCGCACGCTTTCAGCAAACGGTTGTACGGAGTATCGACGCCGAACTCGTCGAACTCGCACGCAAGGCGGCGCATCGAAATCGTGCAGGCCGCGATCGACGGCGATATCGCGATCCGGCCGTGTGGCCGAGCCGTGATTTCCTCCGCATGGGAGTACCCGCGTTCGAATCCGCGCAGGCGAACGCGTTCGGCCGCGCGCGCGAGCATCGCCTGCAGGAGTTCGTCGAACGACTTCCCCTCGTCATGCGACGCCGCGCAATCATCGAGCTCCTCGAGCAGCCCGCCCGCGAGGAAGGCGATGCGAAGGAGGTTCGCGATCGGGACCTGCGAGTTGGATGGGCGGGAGGGCTGGGGCATCGGTCAGAAGGTTGGAACAAGCTCAAGCAGCTTCTCTCGAAGCACCGGATGCTCGACGCAGTACTCGCCGATCAGTGGGCGAATCTCTTGCTGGAAAACGCGGTTCGCCCAGCGCTCCGGTGTTTCGCCGGGCCGCGATTCATAAGTAAGGAAATAGCTGTGGCCGATCGCAAACCCATCCCCGAATGATCTGTTGCCGACGAGGACCTCATTGATCGACTTCATCGCATCGACGATCTTTCGGGCAGTTTCACGAGACCGCTCGCTCATTCGCGTCTCCTCATCTTGGCTTGGAGCAAGCTGCTCGATGAGGCCGTCGATGAACTTCGGCTTAGCAAACGCAGGTGTCAGTCGGAAGAATGAGAAACGACGGCGAAGCGCGTAATCAACGAGCGCAATCGAGCGGTCGGCGGTGTTCATGGTCGCGATGATCGCGACATTCCTCGGGATCCAGAAGTCATGACTTCCCTCATGCGCGAGGCCGAGTTGAACAGTACAGCTGGGATCCCGCTTGTCAGCCTCAATGAGGGAGAGCGCCTCGCCAAAGATCTTGGCGACATTGCCGCGATTCATCTCATCGATGAAGAGAACGAAGTCCTGATCTGGAGCGCGCTTGGCAGCCTCTGCGATTCGAACGAGTGGCCCATTTTGGACCGCAAAGTGCGTCATGCTTGGGCGAATGCCGCGAACGAAGTCTTCGTATGAGTAGGCAGGATGGAACTGCACGCGATACACGCGGTCGCGCGACTTCGCGATATGCAGCGCCATCTTCTGGGCAAGAAACGACTTGCCCGTGCCGGGCGATCCTTCGAGTACCACCGCGCGCTTTGTCGCAAGAGCCGCTGAGATTGATTCCAAGTCATCGCGTGTTCCGAACCAATCGGAACTGATCGAATCGAGGCTCGGGCTCGATTCCTCGGCGGCTTCAACCGGTGCTTCCACGGGCAAGGTGGGAGGCGTGCCGGTTGCGTAGGGCAGCTGCGCGAAGAATGCGTCGATGCTTGCGGCGTCGTGTCCAACGGACTCCAGGTAGGTTTCCGCAGTGCTGGTTCGCCTGCCGAGAATCAGATCCGAATAGTCGGGATACCGCGACATTTCTGTCAGCGTCTTGGTTGGTAGAAGAACGCCTTCTGGCATCGTTCGGTCGTGGGTGTCGATCCACTCGACCTTTCGGCTGTGCGCGTAGTCCGATGCACTCGCATCGAACGCATAAGGGCTCGCTATACGGCCAATGCCCAGCAGTCGCGAGTTCCCCATGCGGGCGATCACCAGTTCGCCTTCACGCATTGTCCGCGAGAATTCAGAGCAAGCGCGTGTGTCGTTCTTTGGGCTCCGCTTCCCTGAGAGAGTTCGGATGCGCTCTGCAATCTGTTCTGTGGTCATCCTGGACAGATCGCCGACTTGCTTCCCGTCATAGGTGAACCCGATCGCGATCTCACCCTTCGAGCGGAAGCGGTCCCACATGGCCCCGTCGCTACCCGTGCCGATGAGCCAGATCCGTGATTCGCGACTGCCCACATTGCTCGCCGA
>JBJOHQ010000266.1:0-3083 GCA_046047595.1 Planctomycetota bacterium
CTGGTTTCGCCAGCGGTCGCTGCCAGTTCTTCGCTTGCCGCTGCGTTTCCTTGCGTCGTTTGATCGATCTCTTGCATGCTCGACGAGACATGACGAATCGCTTGCGATTGATCGTTACTCGCACGCGAGATTTCTGCGAGGAGTTCCGCAACTTCGCGCGAACCGCCGACGATCCGATCGAAGACGCCTTCGACATCGCCAACGAGACGCACGCCCTTCTCAGCGCGTTCACCCGATTCTTCAATCAGCGCTGCCGTATCGCGCGCAGCTTCGGCTGAACGCATCGCGAGGCTTCGAACCTCTTGCGCCACGACTGCGAAGCCACGACCCGCGTCGCCCGCGCGTGCCGCCTCGACCGCTGCATTCAAAGCGAGAAGATTGGTTTGGAACGCGATCTCATCAATCACGCGAATGATGCTCGCGATCTTCTCGCTCGAAGTGCGAATGCCGTCCATTGCTGCGACGAGTTCCTTCATGCGCGTTGCACCGCCATCGGCATCTGCGCGCGCTTTTCCTGCAATTTCTGCAGCGCCGCCAGAGTTCGTCGCGGTCTTCGAAACCATCGCCGCGAGTTCCTCGATGCTGGCGGTCACTTGTTCGAGCGTCGCGGCTTGTTCACTCGCATCGCTCGCCAAACTTCGGCTCGTACCGTCGATTTTCGATGCACCCGACGCAAGTTCAAGCGCTTGCGTACGGATCTCACCGATCGAACGCGAAATCTTCTCAGCGAAGGCGTTGAAGTTCCGCGCGACCGAGCCAAGCTCATCCGAACGCGAGCCATCGAGTCGCCGCGAAAGATCACCTTCGCCCGACGCGATGTCTGCAAGCGCCGCATCAACCGCGCGAATGGGACGCACGATCGAGCGAGAAATCACCCACGCACATCCAAACGAAAGAAGGAGCGCAACACCGCCAAGTCCAGCGGTGAATACCGCGGTTGATCGCATTCCCGCAGCGGCCACGGCGCCCTCTGCTTCCATGGCGCCGTCACCCGCTTCTTCAAATCGTGCGATTTCAGCGAGCAGCGCGGTCGACGCAAGTCGATACGCGGACTCGGCATCACGACGAGCGACCGTCGCCGCGTAATACGCTTCGAGTTCCGTTTGAAACCGAGCAAAGATGGCGCGATAGCGATCACTCATGCGCTCGGTTGCGCCTTCACTCAGTGGAACATCAAACGCTCCGGTGCCGAGCATTCCGTCCGAAGCTTCTCGCTGGAATGCCAGCCCTTCATCGATACCTGCGCGGCACGTGTCGAGCGGCTCGCCGGCGACCGCGCGCTGCAGGTGATAGAGCACGGTGAGCAAGCCGATGTTCGACTCCATGCCGCCGTCTGCTGCTTCCCACGCCGTTGAAAGTCCGCCGTTCCACGAGAATGCTTGGTCGGGATTCGATTCAATCTTCTCAACCTGCGCGTCACCGAGTCGCTCGACTTCACGGCCAAACGCGACAAATTCCGCGGTTGTTCCATCGAAGGCCTTTCGCGCCGTCGCCCAAGATTCTTGCGTCTTCGCCAACTCGGCAGCGCTCTTCAATTGTGCCTGTCGAAGATCCTGCACGCGCTGAGAAAGCGATGCATCAATCAAACCCGATGCGAGTGCGGCCTCGAGTGCTGCGTCGGTCTCTTGTTCGACCTCCACCAAACCGCTCGCACGCGCATCGCCGCGCGCAAGCATGTCAGAGACGACACGCATTTCGGTGCCCACACCAATCGCGGATTCCATGGCGCCATTCGCGGTCGTCCACGCAGGCCCCGTGAGTTGTGCAACAGACTTCTCCGCGCTGCGCGCACCAAGCCAGCCCGTTGCAGCGCAGGCCAAAACCAGCGCGCCAGTCGCTGCAAATCCAAGGGCAAGACGTGTTGAGATATGCATAGGTCAATCCAGTTTCGTGCGCGCGAATACGGCGTTTCGGTGATTTTCAGAACGTGATGGTGAGACGGAGTGTTCCAACGAGTGAGTCGTCGACCGACCCATCACCGGATGGATCGTTGAACCACTGGAGATCGGGCTTCAGGTGAAGAAACGGCGTGATCGCAATGTCGTAGAAGATTTCGAGCGAGAATTCGTGATCGCCGAGACCCGAAGTTGGATCGTCGCCAAAGACGACGTACGAACAGTAGATGCCGGTCGAGTCGTCTTCGCGACCTGGGAACGTGCCCGTCAGCGAGACTCCGCCGCCGTACTGCTGCGCAGCAAGTGCAACGTTCGGATCGCTCCAGCCTCCCTGCAAGAAAGCCCAGAGGCCGCGCGTGTCATCTTCGTTCGCAAAGTCGACGCCTTCAGGAGTCCAC
Organism: Planctomycetota bacterium; assembly: GCA_046047595.1. Lineage (GTDB taxonomy): Bacteria > Planctomycetota > Phycisphaerae > Phycisphaerales > SM1A02 > QWPT01. The sequence continues at coordinate 2,294 of JBJOHQ010000266.1, forward strand.
ACGCGCGTTTCAGCAAGCGCATACACGCCACCAGTGCCATCAGCGGTGCCGCCGTCAAAGGTATCGACATCACCAATGAGCCACCAACCACCTGCGGCCACGCGAAGATTGCGCAAGAATCCAGCCTCACCAAAGGTCAAACCGCTTTCAGCAATGAGGAACCAGTCGTCGGAGAGATCGTCGCTGAAGAAGGTCGATGGCCCGCGCGAACCCGTGTCAACACCATCGAGCGTGGAAGCGCCGTCGTATGCGCCAAATCCGATGTACCACTCTTCCGTCGGATAGAGAAACGCGTTCACGCTTGTCGACGGGTTCGGGTACGTCGGCATCGCGAAGATCGTTGGCGTGAAGCCCGCACTCGAGTTGATGAAGCCGCCCGCTGCTGGGATGTACGCAAACTCTGTATTCGCGTCGACCTTGCCCAGTTTCACGCGCAAGACGTCATCGAAGAGCCATTGCTCGTACCACAACTGTGAAAGTTGCGTGATGCTGCCGTCGATCGCGATGTTCGAGTACGGCTGAAATCCACCGTGGACAAGAGCGCCCACGCCTGTGTCGGCATTTTGGAAATCTGCGAAAACCGAGCCGCCCTTCAAGCCAACGAGTTTCTCAAGCTCGACGGTCAAGTTCAGGTCAAGCAAGAAGCGAAATGCGCTCGCGTTGTCGAGGCCACCAGAGAAAACACGCGACCATTCGGTGATCGCCGATCCATTGAAGACGAATCCAGCGTCTTCGATCGTGCTCCGCGCACCGCCCCAATCGCCGGTGGCGCGCGACCACGTCCACCAAT
>JBJOHQ010000267.1:0-2811 GCA_046047595.1 Planctomycetota bacterium
GGGACAGACTTAGGCAATACGAACGAGACTTCAACCCCTTGGCGGTCGAGGGCCTTCGTCAGTCCGTAACAAGCCGTGCCAAGACCGCCCGTGATAAACGGGGGAAACTCCCAACCGAGCATGAGTACGCGCATTGCCATCCCGTTTCCGACACCCTGTCCCTTCACAGCGCAAAGCGCCGTTCATCCTGCGGAGTGACCTCAGATCACACTCACAAATCGAGGTTCCCAATTCAAGTTCCCAATTCAAGTTCCCGAATCAAGTTCCCAATTCGAGTTCCCGAATCAAGTGACCGCGCCATCCGACGAAGCAAATCATTCACTCAAACTTCGATCGCGCGATGCTTCGCTTCAACACCACTTTCTGAAACTTGCACGCCCCAACCGCTCGCGCCGTGCTCATTCGTCTTCATCACCGCCGCCGACATCACCAAGCGCACGAAACGCGGCTTCGTAGGCGAGCAGAAACTTCGTTGCGAGATCTGCCGCGCCTGAACCTGTGGAGTCGTTCAGCGGAACAGGATTCTCAAACGTGTACAACTTCGCATCGTCGCGGAAGTGCTTGACTGTCGGCACCTTGCCGCGCCAGCCGAACTCCGCGAGTTCCTCCTCAACCAACTCCTCGATCGGATCGCCAAAGTGCATGAGATCCGATTCGATCGACTCGCTCAGCCAACGGTCTGGTGTTGCAAACCGCACCATCAGCCCACGCTCGGTCGCAGCCAGTTCGTACCACGCTGGTTCGGGACAATCCTTCGCGTGGCAGCGAATCCGGTCGCCGAGGGTCTCGATCTTCGAGAAAACATCCTTCACATGCGCGCTCGAAGAAACGGCAGCGAAGAGCTCCTTGTGCAGTTGGTCGGGTTCTGGATTCGTGTGCATGAGCTTCAGTCCGAGGGACGTGGCCGGGTTGGACCCGGAAGGGCGGTCATGGTAGCGGGGGCGGCTCGGGGGGGCGACAAGCCTGACTCCTCCAAATCTCATTCAACGATCTGGGGCAAACCGCGTCTTCGCGACGCTCGATGTCGGCCGCTGAAGGCTGGGCAGGTTGATGTGTTGCGCACCTCTGAGTCGTGAAGCAATCATTTTGACTTGCTCCGCGCGAAGTTTCCGTTTGGGGCAACACCGGTCCATGCCTTTGATCCATGCCTTTAAGGCATGCCTCTCGTGCCTGTTTCTCGTCCCTTCCTCTCATTTCGTCCGCTTGAGGCCACCTCGTCGATTCGACCTGTTCAACGCGCCTTCGTACGCGCCTCCCTTTGGACTTCGCTTCCTTGAGCCCTGCAATTCGTGATTCATCGCGGGAACATGACGCGAAACGCGTTCGCCGCCGCTGGAAGTCGTACGATCGCAGCCTCGCCACGGAGAGTGTCCTGAGGAGGTTTCATGAGCAGTACACACGGTGCAAACGAAGACGCTGCGAGATGGACTGCCACGCAAACTGCGGGGAACGGGGGGGCTCCACGCACCGGCGCTTGGACGGTTCGCGCACTTCTTGCGTGGATGGTTCCGCATCTCTCCGAGCGCGAGGTTGATAGCCCGCGCGCCGTGGCCGAGATCTTGCTCTCAAGCGTCCTCGGCGTTGAGCGACTCAAGCTCTACATGGAGCCTGAACGGGAACTTTCCGCGGATGAACTCGCCAAACTGCGCGCGCTCGTCACGCGTGCGGGGCGTCACGAGCCGGTTCAATACCTTGTTGGTCGCTGGCCGTTTTTCGGACGCGACTTCGAAGTTGGCCCTTCCACACTGATCCCGCGTCCCTGCACCGAAGTGCTCGTCGAGCGCGCGCTTGGTTGGATTCGTGAGCGAACCGCGGAACAACCGGAAGCATCGCTCGACGTGCTTGATCTTTGTACGGGAACAGGCTGTATCGCGATCTCGCTCGCACTCGGCATGCGCGCGATCCGTCGGCCCGACGGTACCGGTTGCCGTCCGATTCGCGCCGCCGCGGGCACACTCGATCAAGCGGCGCAGTTGCACGGTGTGCAGAAGCCAGCAGCAGTTCCGGTTGTGCGTGATTTAGCTTCTGAGGGCCACGTTCGCGAGACCGAATCTGCGCTGAGCGATGTTGTCGGCGCGGAACGCGAAACAACGACAACAACGACAACCTCTGCAACCTCGAGTGCTGCGGCCCACGACCTCGCAACGGGGGGCGCGACGGGGGTTGCGACGGTGGTCGCGACCGACATCGTGTCGGACGCCATTGAACTCGCTCGGCGCAACGCGGCTCGGCTCGGCGCGCATGTTGATCTACGCGTTGGTGATCTCTACGGCGCGCTGCGCGATGAAGAGGGATTCGACCTCATCGTCTCAAATCCGCCCTACGTCACAGATACTGAGTACTCGGAACTGGACCGAAACGTCCGCGAGTACGAGCCGGCCAGTGCGTTGCGCGGCGGCGCTGATGGTTTGCAGTTCGTGCGGGCGGTCGTTGCGGGCGCAGAGCGTCGACTGCGATCAGGTGGGCTTTTGCTCGTCGAAATCGGATGGAAGCACGGTGATGCGGTGCGGAAGCTCGGTACGCGTGCTGGTTGGCGCGATGTCGAGGTGCTCCGCGACGGCGATGGTCATGAGCGTGTCTTGGCTGCGCACCGCGTTTGATGTGCGTGCCTGCTCTGCCCACGTTTGAAGCACGCGTTTGAAGCACGCGTTTGAAGCACGCGTTTGAAGCACGCGATTGATGCACGCGTTCGACGCGCTTGCGCGCTACGCGCGCGAAACAAGCGCTTTCCTCGACTCTTCGAGGAGTTGCGCAATTTCGATTGGCTTGAAGAGATGGCAGTGGAGGCCCTCTTGACCTGATCGCACGATC
>JBJOHQ010000268.1:0-5327 GCA_046047595.1 Planctomycetota bacterium
CGAGCGAATGCTCCTCTTCCTCGCTGTGGCAAATCTTCGACTTCTTCTCGCTTGCGATCTTGAGGCGACGCAGCGAGACGTAGTTTCCGCGGCCTTTGCAGAGCACCGTGGTGAATTCGTCGGGAATGACCGCCTTCAGAAGCGGCACATCCTTGTCGAAGATCTGCTCCTGCAGCGAGATCGTGTGCGTGCAGACGACGACGCGCTCGCGGCGCTCAAGGATGCAGCGGATCGCCGGCACGAGATAGCCGAAGCTCTTGCCGACGCCGGTTCCTGCTTCGACCAAGAGACGGCCCTTCGACGCGAGATTCGCTTCGACGGCCTCCGCCATGCGGAGTTGTTCAGGGCGCGACTCGAAGCCCGCGATGCGACGCGCGAGCGGACTTTCCGGCCCAAGAAAGTGTGCGGGGTAGAGCGACACGACGAATGACACGACGAATGAGTAGGACGCGGAGAGTAGCGTCCCCACGCGTCTGTGGCGCTCAATTCCCGATTTCGCGCAGGACGATTGGCTCGATGATCGCGCGCGACTCGGGCGTCATCAGCGCGAGCATTGCGCGCGCTCGATCGGCTCGATCTTGGGCGAGCGCGGCGTCGCCCGCACGCTTCGCGAGGCCACTTGCGACTGCCTGCGCAAGCGCCGCTTGCGAACGGCTGTCGGCATCGCTTGCACCGGCGGCGAGAATCGCGTCGAGCGCGTCCGCGGCAACGGCGGCGGTTCGCACCGCACCCGCGAGATCGCCGAGCGCCGCCTGGGTACGCGCTTCCGATGCGCCGAGATACGCCGCGCGCCGCGGATAGCCAACAACGTTTGGCGCGCGCTGCGCCGCAGTCTGAAGATCCGCCCGCGCCAATCGCCAACGCTCAAGCGCTTCCTGTTCGCGACCAACACTCTCCAACACTTGCGCAGCCGACTCGTACGCCTCGGCGCGATCGGAAAGCGCCTCGTGGCTATCTGGCGCACGCTCAACGCGAGTTGTCGCCGTGACACACGCAGCAAGCATGCCATCGACAGCCTCATTCGCGCGACCATTTCGCAAAAGCGCACGGCCGAAGGCGATCTGTGCGCGCATGGCTTCACGCGCGATGCGTGCGTCGTTCGGCATCATCGCTGTAAGGCGATTCCGAATCGCGGACAATTCTTGTGCGAGTTCGAGTGCGCGCGCATACTCACCGGCACGCTCTGCGCGCGACTGAATCGTCGCAAGAATTTTGCCGAGCGCGCGCAGTGCGTCGAGATCGTCGGGCATTGCCGCGAGATTCGCACGTCGAAGTTCAAGCGAGCGTTGGAAGAGATCGGTCGCCGTGCCGCGATCGCCGTCCAAATCGGCGATTTCCGCGAGTTCAACGAGAACGGTCGCATGACGCTGACGTTCGTCGTTGGTCGCAACCGACGCGCGTGCGTCGCCGAGGACTTTCGCTTCCGTGAGGAGCGTCTTCGCCTCCGCGATTCGACCACGCACGCGGAGCGCATCGGCGTGCAGAATCAATGTCTGCATGAGTTCAAACGCGATACTCGCGCGAACTTTCTCGTCCGCCGTGACCGTCGCATCCCCGGCGAGCGTGCGCAAAATCGTCGCAGATTTCACGTACTCCGCTTCTGCAGCGGTGAAGTCGCCACCGCTTTCTCCGCGCACGTCGCCACGGACGCGTCCGAGTCCGCGATGGGCCGAAGCGCGCAATCGGTCGAACTCTTGGTCCGCGACGCGCGAACCCGCGATGGCGTCTTGCGCATCAAGTGCGGCCAACTGACGCGCCACGACATCGGCGATGCGCGTGCGGATCTCAGCCGCACCTTCGATCGCGCGCAAACGGTTGTAGAGATCATTGAGGAAATCGCCCGACAACTCACGCACTTGTGCGAGGCGCATGTCGGCGAGTTGTTCTTGTGCGGCACGAAGCGCGGCTTCGCTTGAGGCTTTTTGCGCGAGAAACGCGCTTGCTGTTCCAGCAACCACCGCCGTGAGCGCAAGTGATGAAACGCCAACTGCAATGCGATTCCGTCGAACGAATCGATACGCGCGACCTGCAAATCCGAGCGGGCGCGCTTCGATCGGTTCGCCGCGCAAGTGGCGAAGCACATCAGCGGCAAGCGCTTCGGCCGTTGGGTAGCGCTGTTCGGGTGCTTTCGCGAGCGCGCGCAACGTGATGACATCAAGGTCGCCGCGCAGTCGCTTCCGCAAACTCTCAATGGCCACGCCACGCGCTCGTGAAAGTTGTTCTGGCTGCACTTCGCGCGCGACGATTTTCGTCTCACCGTTCGCGGATGTTTCGACGATGATCGACTCCGCAGGCTTTGCAACAACCGTCGATGGAACGAGCGGCTCTTCTTCGCAAACAATTCGTTCCATCTCGCGCATCAAGCGTGTGCGAATGCGATACGGACGATGTCCCGTCAGAAGTTCAAAGAGCACGACACCGAGCGAATACACATCGCTTGCGGTCGAAAGTGGTTGTCCACGAATCTGCTCAGGACTTGCGTATTCCGGCGTCAGCACGCGCGTTTCCGCTGCGGTTGGATCGATTTGTACAGGCGAGAGCGCACTGTCCACGAGCTTCGCGATCCCGAAGTCAAGCAACTTCGCCGTGCCATCGGCGGCGACGATGATGTTCGATGGCTTGAGATCGCGGTGGACGACAAGTTTGGTGTGCGCGTACTGCACCGCGCGACAAACTTGCACGAAGAGATCGAGACGCTTCTCAATGCCGAGCCGCTTTTCATCGCAGTAGCGATCGATCGGAAGCCCTTCCACGTACTCCATCACGAAGTACGGTCGACCATCCGCGGCCGAACCAGCGCCATACAAACGCACGATGTTTGGGTGTTCAAGCGCAGCAAGCAACTGTCGCTCGAGCGCGAAGCGACGGAGAATGTCCTCCGTGTCCATGCCACGGCGTACCAGTTTGACCGCAACATTGCGGCGAAACTCCGATGTTTCCTGCACGGCAAGCCAAACCGAACCGAGGCCGCCACGACCGAGTTCGCGGATAAAGCGCAGACCTTCCGCGATGGGCACATCATCGATCGGCTGGGGTTCGCCGTGCTCGGCCGTGACCGCGGCATGCGCGGGACGTCGACCTGCATCTGAGGACGGCGCGCTCGCCTTCGCTGAAGCAGATTGTGGCGCGTTCGGGGAAGATCCGGCTGCGGGCTTCGGTGATGCGGGCTTTGAAGACTTCGGTGATGAGTGCTTCGCCGCTGAGGAACTTCCGAAGGACGCGGGCTGACCCGTCTCTACGTTCCAGGCCGCGGTTTCATCTGGCCGAGGCGAAGGCGTCGGCTCGCCACTCGAGCGTCTTGGCGTATCGCCATTTGGCTTTTGCGGCGCGTTGTGAGATTGGGTTTCGTCGCTCATCACAGCCTCTTTCCACGCTGATCTCGACCGATGCGGCGCGCACCCTCACTTCTCTGCGCTTGAGCCTTCATGCCCAGATTCGGCGACAGCGTAACGGACTCGTTCTCACCTGTAGGCCGCGATTGCAGCGAGCCATCCATATCTTGAACCGCGCGAGTTGGACGCTTCTCTCCAGAGCTTCGACGAGAAACCCGCGTATTTCCCCGCGCATTCCCCTGCGAATTCCCCTGTGAACGCGTCTGTGAAGTCGGGGCAACCCCACCAAGAATCGCCCGAAGCCTTGCGAGCACGCCTTCGGTTGAAAGCGTGGTTCCAAGTCGATCAACGATCAATGGCAGCGCGAGCGGCGTTGGACGCGCGGTTTCGCGCACAAGCAGCGGGCCGGACGCGAGTCGCGCCAACGCGCGCGAGAGTCGACCTTCTTCGAACTGCCGATCGAGCACTTCGCGTTCGCTCTGTCGAAGCAGCAAGTTGTCCGCATCAAACTCGCGAAGCACGTCATAGATCAAACTCGCCCCCGCTTGCACCTGCCGCCCCGAGCGCTCCGCACCCGGATAGCGCTGGAAGACAAGCCCCGCGACCCGCGCGATGTCGCGAAACTGTCGCCGCGAAAGTTCGCCGAGATTGACCGCCTCGAGGAGATCGGCCGCCAGTCCCTCGGTGGTGAACAGCGACGGCGCGAGATGTTCCCGAAATGGAAACGGGTCATCGGAGTGGAGTGCGAGGCCGTAATCGTTGAAGTTCACCGCCAAAGTCCCCGGACAGAGCCGGCCGAAACGAAGCGCAAGCAGCACTGCAAGCCCTTCATGCACGAGCCGTCCCTCGAACGGAAACAGGAAAATCTGTTGTCCGCCGTCGGCATTCCCAAATTCGACGAGAATTTCGTTGGGTGCCGGCAACGCAGAGATCCGCATCTGCTCCTCGAGAATCGGTTGTGCAAGTTGCATCTCCGGGCCGCTGTACACCCCGCGCCGAGCCTCATCGAGCGCACGACGCACGGACGCTGAAAGTGCGGTCGAAAGCGGAAAGCGCGAACCGTTCCAGCGCGGCGTGACATCCGCGCGTTTCGTACGACGCACCCAAGCGGTCATATCGCGGATTCGCACAAACTCGACGATGTCGCCTGCGAAGAGAAACGCGTCGCCTTCGTTCAATCGCGCGACGAAACTCTCTTCGATCGAACCTAAACGTCGCCCGCCAACGAGCGCGACTGAGATCGTCGCATCCGCCGAGATCGAACCAATGTTGAGCCGATGCACGGACGCTGCCTTCTTCGATGAAACCCGATAGAGCCCGTCTTCATCCAATTTCAAACGGTGAAACTGTTCGTAGCGCGTCAATGTGCGACCACCGCGAACCGCGAGATCGAGACACCAATCGAATTCGTCGCGCGAAAGTGCCTCAAAACTCGCCGTGGTGCGCACTTCATCAAAGAGTTGATCGGCATCGAATCCACCGCCGGTTCCGCACGTCACGAGATGTTGCACGAGGCAATCGAGCGGAACATGCCATCCATGTCGCTCTTCGATTTCGCGCAGTTCAATCGCGCGCCGCGCCGCGGCAATTTCAACGAGTTCAAGCGCATGGGTCGGAACACACAAGACCTCGCAAGAAGCACCCGGCCGGTGGCCCGAACGACCAGCACGCTGCATCAACCGCGCGATGCCTTTCGGCGACCCAATCTGCACGACTCGTTCGACGGGCGAAAAATCCACGCCGAGATCGAGGCTCGAAGTCGCGACCACGATGCGGAGCCGTCCATCTTTGAGGCCAGCCTCAATCTCTTCACGCTGTTCGCGCTCGATCGAACCGTGGTGAATCGCGAGCACATCACGCCACTCTGGTTTTTCCCAAGAAAGCGCTGAAAACCAGCGCTCCGCCTGCGAGCGTGTGTTGGTGAAGACCAGCGTTGGCTTCGCAGGGTCGAGCCACGCGACGAGCGACTTCAGCATCGTGAGGCCGAGGTGTCCA
>JBJOHQ010000269.1:0-4400 GCA_046047595.1 Planctomycetota bacterium
GTCTTGCGCAATGCTTGATCGCGAATGAGGTCGAGCCTGCGTGCGCAACGTTGAAGCGGATGCTGACCATCTTGAAAACGATGGTGCAGCAAGTCGATGTGCTTGAAACGATGACGCCCGTGTCGTTTCTCTCGTTTCGGAGTTTCCTCTCGAGTTCAAGCGGTTTCCAGAGCGCGCAGTTCCGCGAATTCGAGTTCTTGCTTGGGAACAAGCATCCGCGTGTGCTCGCGCATAATCCAGAGGGCAGCCCGGAGCACCGCGCCATCGCCGCGCGTTGGCCGAAGCCGACGCTCTACGACGCGTTCGCGCGTTTTCTCTCGGCGCGTGGGCATGCAGTGCCGAATGCTCTGCTTGATCGCGATGTCACGCAGCCGCCGCAAGAGTGGCCGGAGATGCAGGAAGTTTTGCTCGACGTCTATCGGAACTTTCCGGCGGAGCGGCGGGTTTGTGAGCTGCTGGTCGACCTCGACGAAGGCGTGCAGGAATGGCGCTATCGACACGTGAAAATGGTCGAACGCACGATCGGATTTAAGCAGGGCACGGGTGGAAGCCCAGGTGCCGCGTACTTGCGCACAACACTCTTCAACCCACTCTTCCCTGATCTTTGGGCGATCCGGACGAGGTTGTGACCCGCCTCAACGCCGCGCGACGAGTACATCGTTGAAGCCGGCGAGTCCGCTGTCATAGGTGCTCGGAATGAGCTCGGTTTGCCAACCGAGTTCTTCGAGTCGCGCGCGCACGGGATCGCGGAACGCGTGTGGGCGCGGCGGCGGATCGAATGAGCCCATCGGCGAGATTCGGATCTCGCTGCGCGCGACGCGCGTGATTTCCTCGACGGAGCGAAGATGAAACGCGAGGTCGAATTCGTGTCCGTCGTAAAGACCGCCGTTCGATCGATGCGCGTACGAGAACAAGAAGTTTGCCGCGCACACGCGATCGAACGAGCGATCGGTGAACGGGAGAACGGGCAATTTTGCAAAGACGTATCGTTCGCGATGGGACCTGAAGTCCTCGAGGAATCGCGTCAGCGCGTCATACTTCGCTTGCCGAAACTGCGCGTAGTTCCGAAACGTGAGTGACGAACCCTGTTGGTCGATCGCCGCGAAACAGTCATCAATGTTCTTGCGAGCCTGTGTCGCGAGTTCGGCGGGTGAAAGCGCAAACATCGGGTCGCAACCCGTCACGGATAGTCCCTCCGCGCAGGCTTCGGCGACGAAACTGTCGGGTCCGCTCGGGCAGTCGAGTGTGGTCGTGTGTGCGAGGTCTTCACGTCGAAGCGCAAACATCTCTAAGCACTCATGGAAGGTCCGGCCAAAAAACGCAACGTAGGGGATGTGGAACCCTGCAGCCATGGCCGCACTATCGCAGATTCGGAATTGCGGGAGTCCATCGTGGATCACGCAACTTCGCGCTATGCTCCGCGACCGCTGTTCCGCTCGCGACTTCTCGTAGGACTCCTCATGCCTTCGTTGACTTCCACACTCGTGCATTTCTCCAACGCAGTTCTCCTCACCATCGCGAGCGTCATGCTTGGCGCATGCGTGCCGAAGGATCAACCTTCGGGATTCGTCGCGGCGCCGCAAGATGCTTCGTCAACGAATCTCGACAGTGGCGCTGCAGGAGACAACACCGCATCGTCGAACGGTGCGGTTCCAGTCGCAGCACCGGCGCAGGACGTGCTCGAGAATTCATTCCCGCGCGTCTTCACCATCGGCAGTGATGCGCTCACGATCTATCCGCCAAACTTCCAATCGTGGAGCGGGCACGTGGTCACGGGAACGTGCGCAATCTCGATTGCGAAAGTGGGCAGCCAATCGCAAGAGTTTGGCACCATGGCGTTCACCGCGAAGACGGAAGTCAACAAGTTGAACCGCATGGTGCGCGTGAGTGACGTGCAAGTGACGGGTGTGTCGCTCCCGACGGACCCCGCGTCGCAAGACCGCATCGCGAGCGATATCACGGAAGAGAGCCGCGGGAAGTCGCTGAACATCGCGCTTGATCGCCTCGAAGCAGCGGTGCCATCGATGGCGGCCGCGCCGAGTGTGCCTGTTGCGCCGCTTCTCAACAATCCACCTGCGCTCTCGATCGTCTCGACGCCGACGGTGCTTGTGCCGATCCAAGGTCAACCGACCTTCGCAACGATTCCTGGCACAAGCCTGCAGCGCGTCCTCAACACGCCGATGTTGCTTGTGAAAGATCCTGCTGGGAACTGGTGGCTCAAGATCGCGGACGGTTGGATGACGTCGAGTTCGCTCGCTGGTCCTTGGTCGGTGGGCACTTCAACGGCTGATCTCGCGACCGCCGCCACATGGGCAAAGTCGGAGCCGTCGATCAATCTGCTTGCGCCGAGTTCGACCGACACCGCGATGAAGTCGACTGATTCGAGTCAGTCGCAAACGGTTTCGCTCGCGACGTCTACGCCTGCGATCGTTGTTTCGACCGCGCCCGCAGAGATCCTCGTCACCGAGGGTGCGCCGTCATGGACCCCAATCGCGACGACGGGCCTCTCGTACATCTCGAACACGAGCGCGAACATCTTCCGACTCGACGCGACGAACGCTTGCTACGTGCTCGTTTCTGGTCGTTGGTTCACGTCGAGCGGATTGGGTGGCCCGTGGACCTATGTCGAACCGAATCAACTTCCGACGGCGTTCATGCTGATTCCAACGGATAGCCCGAAGGAAAACGTGCTTGCCTCCATTCCAGGCACCGCGCAAGCGCAAGAGGCTTCGATTGCGAACACCGTGCCCCAAATGGCGCGTGTTCCTGTGACCGAAACGCTCCCAACTCCGACGTTGATTGGCACGAAGGCAGAGTGGTCCAAGATCAAGGGCACAAGCGGCTCAGGATCGGTCGAAGTGCTTTCGAATTGCGCGACGCCGGTTTTCCGCACCGCATCGAACACGCTTTGGGCGGTTGAGAAGGGCGTGTGGTTCACGGCAACGTCCATGGCTGGACCTTGGAAAGTCGCGCCGTGGGTCGCGCCGATTCTCTACACGATTCCGCCGTCGAGTCCGTACTACTACGTGACGTTCGTGCGCATCTACAACGCAACGCCGACCTATGTCGTTGTTGGCTACACCCCGGGCTACTTCGGGGCATACGTGCAGAACGGCGTCGTTGTGTACGGCACGGGCTATTGGTACGCCCCGTACTGCACGACTGCGTGGGTGCCAGTTCCGATGACCTACGGCTGCGGTGCAGCGATGTGCTACAACCCGTGGGCTGGTTGGGCCTTCGGCTTCGGCATGGGAATGGCGGTTGGTTGGGCGATCGGCGCAAGCACATGGCACTGTGGCCCGTACCCATGCTGGGGACCTTATGGCGGCGGCTACGGTCCGCACGGCGCGTACGCGTGGGGGCCAGGCGGTTGGGCCGCAACGACTGGCAATGTGTACCACCACTGGGGCGATGTCTCGACGATGTCGCGCTCGAGCGAAGGCTACAACGCGTGGACTGGCAACCAGTGGGCAACGCACACGGGTACGGCCTACAACTCGGCAACGGGCGCGCGCGCGGCGGGCCAACGTGGCGTGGTGCAGAACGCCTACACAGGCAACTGGGCTGCGGGCGCGCGAGGCGCTGGCTACAACCCATCGACGGGCAACTATGCGCGCGGTGGAGTCGCCGCGGTTGGTACGCCAGGCAAGACTGATGCCGTCGCTGGCGCGGGCACGATCGGCAACACCCGAACGGGCGAGAGCGCGTCGGTCGCTGGCGTGAAGACTGACAACGGCACGTGGGGTGTTGCGAAGGGTTCTGACGGAACCGCCGTCGCAACCGGCAACAACGTGTACGCCTCGCACGATGGCAACGTCTACAAGTACAACGACAGTTCGAGTTCGTGGCAGCAGTACGACAAGTCATCGTCTGGTTGGAACAACGTCAACGACAGCGCGACGCGCGACTCGTTGAGCCAACAGGCCGCGACGCGCTCCGACGGCGACTGGCGCAGTGCGAACGCGAGCCGCTGGCAGTCGGGCGGCGACGGCTTCTCTGATCGCAGCGGCGACTCGGGTCGGTCGTCGAGTTGGGGCGGCAACTGGGGCGGCGACTCTGACCGTTCCTCCGGTTGGGGAAGCGACAGCGGTGGTGGTCGCTTCGGTCGCTCCGGCGGATTCGGTGGCGGATTCGGCGGCGGTGGAGGATTTAGGGGATTCGGCGGCTTCGGTCGGCGTTGATGCGTCGTTGACGCGGCGTTCAAGCCGACGCGAGTACCGTTCGACCTGCACACGCGGACGCGCAGGCGTTCGTGTTTGGGAACATGCTCAACTCCGAAAACCTCGACGAAGTCGATGTTTTGGATCCTTGGTTTTTGAATCCTTGGTGGCTGAGTCCTTGGTGGCTGAGTCCTTGGTGGCTGAGTCCTTGGTTCTTGAATCCTTGTCGCTCGAACATCG
>JBJOHQ010000270.1:0-9385 GCA_046047595.1 Planctomycetota bacterium
GAGCGGAGCGGATTACTTGTGCGCTGAAACGGGCCGAGCGAAACGAAACAGGACGAAAAGCAGCGGCGAGAAGCGAAGCCACTGCGCGGCGAGGCAAACACCTTTCGGCATTTTGCCCGCGGTTTCCGCAGAGGCGCGCGAGAATCTTGCCAATTGTTGGTGCGCGAACGTCCACGCGGCGCGCGGACGCCTGCGGCATCGTCGGAGAACACGCGCACTTACAAATGCGCTCACGGGCGCGCTCACAGACGCACTCACAGACGCACTCACAAGCGAGCTCTTCGCAGGCTCGCCGCAATCACACCACGCGATCGTCGCTTGCGATATTGAACGCCGGCGCGAGGTTGACTTGTACGAGTTTCGCGCCCGTCTTCTCGGCGTGCACGGCCTGCGCAGTCTCGGGGTCGACGTAATCGGAGTGGCACGATGCCTTTTCGCCCGAAGTTGCGCCAACGGCCTTCTTCGTCTTCGACGCGAGTTTGTGGATTTCCTCGGGCGAAAGCACGCCGCGCTTCGCAAGGATTTCTTGCTGCTCAGGCGTGAGCGCGGCGCTCTTCACGGGCTTCCCGCGCTGATACTCCTCGTCCTTCCCCGATGCAAACTCTTGGATTTCCTTCGAAATGCGCACGCTGCACCAGTCGTGGCCGCACATCGCGCAAAAGTCGGTGTCGACGTCGAGATCCTCATCGTGGTAGGCGCGCGCGGTGTCTGGGTCGAACGAAAGTTCGAAGTGCTTCTCCCAGTTGAGCGCCGCGCGGGCCTTCGTGAGTTCGTCGTCACGGTCGCGCGCGCCGGGGATACCGAGCGCGACGTCGGCCGCATGCGCTGCGATCTTGTAGGCGATGCAACCTTGCTTCACGTCGTCCTTCTTCGGAAGGCCGAGGTGCTCCTTCGGCGTGACGTAGCAAAGCATGCTCGCGCCATGGAAACCCGCGGCGGTCGCGCCGATGCAACTCGTGATGTGGTCGTAACCCGGGAAAATGTCGGTGACGAGCGGCCCAAGCACGTAGAACGGCGCGCCGTGGCAAAGCCGACGCTGCAGTTTCATGTTGAACTCGATCTGATCGAACGGCACGTGACCTGGTCCTTCGATCATCACCTGCACACCCATCCGCCACGCGCGTTCGGTGAGTTCACCGAGGGTTTCGAGTTCGGCGAGTTGCGCGCGGTCGGTCGCGTCGGCGAGACCACCGGGGCGCAGGCCGTCGCCGATCGAGAAGGTCACGTCATGGCGACGCATGACTTCGCAGATCTTCTCCCAACCCGTGTACATGAGGTTCTGCTTGTTGTGGACGAGCATCCACTTCGCGAGGAGCGACCCGCCGCGCGACACGATGCCGATCAAACGCTTCTTGATAAACGGCAGGTGCTCCTTGAGGACGCCCGCGTGAATCGTGAAGTAATCGACGCCTTGCTTGGCCTGATGCTCAAGCGTTTCGAGCACCATTTCTTCGTTGAGATCTTCGATCTTGCGACCGATGATCATTGAGTAAATCGGCACGGTGCCGATTGGAACCGTCGAGTTCCGGCAGAGCGCAGCGCGGCATTCATCGAGATTTCCGCCGGTCGAGAGATCCATGACCGTGTCGGCGCCCCACTTCTCCGCCCACTTGAGTTTCTCGACTTCTTCATCTGTGCCCGATGAAACGGGCGATGCACCCATGTTGGCGTTGATCTTCGTTTTCGACGCGCGGCCGATCGCCATCGGATCGAGTTTGAAACCGAGGTGCGTGCGGTTTGCAGGAATCACCATGCGACCTGCGGCGATTTCGTCGCGCACGTCGAGCGCCGTGAGGTGCGGTTCGCGCTCGGCGACGCGCTTCATCTCCGGCGTGATGATGCCGAGGCGCGCGCTTTCAAGTTGCGTGATCGGAGTGAACGCGCGCGGATAGATGACGCGACGCCACTGGCCACGAGCACTCGCAAACTCGACGGAGTTGTAGGCGTCACCGCAGCAATTCGTGCAGGACTTTGCACCCGCGGGCGCTTCCGCGAGTTCGACCGTCGACCAACCCTCGGGGAGAAAGTCCCACGCGGTCTTCGCGCTCGGCGTCGGCATGCCCGGCGTGTCGGGCGACGCGTATGCGTACGGGCCGCCGATGTCGGCGCGGCGCGCGAACGAGCCAGGCGTGGTGCCCTGCGCGTGCGTCGAGGGGTTGTGCGCGCCGTGCATGGGGAGCGCGTAGCCGGTGCCGTGAGTCGCGGTGGTGGTGATCATCAGTCCTCCAACAAAGTGGGCTCTTGCGAGACCTGCGGAGGACGATTTGGCAAACGGTGGAGCGCACCTCGTGGTGGCGTCCGCCATTCGCTTCCCTCCGCCGGTACGAGCCGGATCAGGTTCAACGGGTTCTTCTCAGCGTTCCGCGATTGCGGGACGCGCCCCGAGCGAGCGAGAAGTGTAGCCGAAGACTCACTCTTTCCACTGTTCGCGCGCCATCACAATCAGATCATTCGGGCCAAGGCTCTTTCCCAATTGCCGAAGCATGTTGGAGATCTGCGCCGCGTGATAGTGCTGATGGGTGCAGACATGCAGATAAATGTCGTGGGCGTTCGTTGCGAATCGTTTACCGTCGCGCACACGCACGAATGCCTTCGCGAGAAACGTTGCGTCCTCGGCGCGCGCGAGGAGCTGAGTCCAGCGGGCATCGAGCGGCACCCACGCTTCCTCAAGCGCGGCAAGCGATGGAAACGCACTCGCCGGCGGAATCATGAACCCAGGGTCGCCTTCCTCAAGCACGTTGGCCCACACCATTTCTGCGCCCCAAAGGTGCACAATCGTCGCGAAAAGCGAGCCAACGCCCATTTCGAACGGGCGGTGCAGTTCTTCGTGACCGCACGCGCGGGCGGCAATGAGAATCTTGTTGCGCGTCCAAAGACGGTGTTCGTGCAAACGGCGAATGGTGTCGGCGGCGGTTGAGGGGTGCATGGCGGCAACGTAGCGAGAACGGGGAACGGTGCACGGCACGTGCCGTTCACTTCATGGCACTGCACGGCACGTGCCAGGCACGGAGATCATGCGCCATAAGCGTCGATTCAAGCGAGCTTTGTGCACATGGCGGCTGGTGCACGGCACGTGCCAGGCACTGCGTGGCACTGCATGGCACGTGCCGTGCACCGATTTACTCTCGCGCGAGCCGACGCGCCACAATCGATGCCGCCGCCACCGCCACATGCCGTTCGCCGCGCACACACTCATCAACCACAACGTCCGGCCACTCCTTCGCGAGAGCCGCCGCAACCAAACGCCCCGATGCGAATCGATCGACGCGCACCAAACCGCACTTGGCGACTTGCCGCGGCTCCGACGGATACACGCGAACATCGCACAACGATCGCAAACAGTCTTGCAAGCACTCCACATGCAGCGCCGTGAGTAATCGGGTTTCGTTACCGCCATGAAGGCGTAAAGCGGCGTCACGCGCCTCGGGTGCAATCACTCGCACCGCATGCACGAACTCCTGCTGAATCCAACGCGCGA
This sequence comes from Planctomycetota bacterium, assembly GCA_046047595.1. Lineage (GTDB taxonomy): Bacteria > Planctomycetota > Phycisphaerae > Phycisphaerales > SM1A02 > QWPT01. The sequence continues at coordinate 3,479 of JBJOHQ010000270.1, forward strand.
ACTCCACAATCTCTCGCGCATCGCAGGCCTTCGAATCACGCACACCGCGCGAGAGAGCCTCCTGCTCGCGCTCGCACGGCACCACCACCGCCGCCACAGCGAATGCCTGCGACGGATCGCCCTTCCCCGACTCATCGCTGCCGACGACAACCTCCGCGCGCTGCGGCGGATCTCCACCATCGGGAATCACGCGATTCGACGGAAACGTAAGCCGATACCGCGCATCAAACTCGGCGGCGATCGCCGCGCTCGACGCTTCCACGAGGACCAAGCCATCCGCGCAGCGCACACGCGTCCCCGCGTCGTTGGCGCACTCCCACTCGGCCATCGCGTCGGGCGGAACGACTGCATGAAAATCGTCGCGCGCCAACGCGTCGCGCAGCGCATCGAACCGAGCCACGGCTCGGCGATAGATTCTGATCGCAGGCGATGGAACCGTGGCCATGCGGGTAGGCTAACCGCATGGGTACTCACGCCGCAGCGTCCTATGCCACCAATCTCGCCGCGATCCGCGCAGCACGTCAGCGGATCGATGGTTTCGCGCATCGCACACCAGTTGTGACGAACGCCACGCTCGACGCGATCGCGAAGCGCCGCCTCTGGTTCAAATGCGAACTTCTCCAGAAGACGGGTTCCTTCAAGTTTCGCGGTGCCACGAATGCCGTACGCATGCTTGATGACGCAGCAGCGGCTCGCGGCGTCGTCACGCACTCTTCGGGGAACCACGCGCAAGCACTTGCACTCGCGGCGAGGATGCGCGGAATTCCCGCGCACGTCGTGATGCCGTCGAATTCCGCGGAAGTGAAGAAGGCCGCCGTCCGCGACTACGGCGGACGAATCATCGAATGTGAGCCCACACTCGAAGCGCGCGAATCGACTGCTGCGCGCGTCATCGCGGAAACGGGCGCCACGATGATTCCGCCGTACAACCATCCCGACGTCATCGCCGGCCAAGGAACGATCGCACTCGAACTCCTCGATGAGTGCGCGCAACTTGATGCGATCATCGTGCCGCTCGGTGGCGGCGGACTCATCTCTGGTATCGCCATCGCCGCGAAGGCGCTGAAACCGTCGATCAAAATCATCGGCGCAGAGCCCGAACTCGCAGGCGATGCCGCGCTTTCAAAGCGCGAAGGCTCGATTCAACCGGCGATGAAACCGACAACGATCGCCGATGGCCTCCGCACGTCGCTTGGGCCACTCACGTTTCCTGTTGTTCGCGATCTCGTCGATGAAATCGTGCTCGTCTCGGAGGCGGACATCGTGGCGCACATGCGTCTTGCCTGGGAGCGCATGAAACTCACGATCGAGCCGAGTGCCGCTGTTGGCGTTGCCGTCGCGTGCAGCGCGTGGATGCGCACGCGTGAAAACGCCGACATGCAAGATGTCGGCGTCGTGCTTTGCGGCGGGAATGTCGATCTTTCGGCCTTGCCGTGGTAAATCGAAGTGATGTGTTCGAGATGACCCGGCGCGCGTGATGCGTATCGTGCGCCGCGCGCATCTCCCGCGATGACGCGGGTTTCACACGTCGCGCGTCACGCCTCGTTGCCCGGCTTCTTACTACGACGCTCTTCACGCTCACGCTCCAACTCGCGCATCAATCGTTCCATCTGCTCTTCGAGTCGGCGCATGCGATCGTCTGCTGCATCGCGTGCACGTTCCGCCTCACGACGCGCCTCATCGGCACGGCGCAGCTCATCTGTGCGGCGCTCTTCGCTTTCTCGAGCCGCCTCAGACGAAGCGTTCGCATCACGCGCAGCGCCCGTGCGATTCCGCGCTTCATCAAGTCGCTGCTCCATTTGTCGCATGGCTTCTTCGACGAGTCGCTCAACGTCTGCCGGATCCATGCCCATCGCGCCTTGGATTGCAGGGATCTGTGGCATCGTTGGCATGCGAAGCTCGCGGCGCACACCATCTGGGCCGACGAAAATCATCATGTCGCCAAAATCGCCGCCTTGCAGATCAAACGTCATGGGAGTGCCTGGGACAACGTCGCCGCCAGGCCACGCACCAATCTCAACGCCTTCCACTTCGATCGCCGAGAGTTTCTCCATATCAAATGCTTCCACTGCAAGTTCCACGTCGCGCGTCTCCGCGCCACGTCGCACTTTGAGCGCGAGCTTTGTTCCTGGCTCCGCATTCGCCATGAGCCCGCGAAGCTTCTTCGGCGAAGCGTTGTCTGATCCGTTCACACCGACGATGACGTCGAAACGCTCGACGCCAGCATTTGATGCTGGAAGTCCGTCAATCACATTCGTGACGAGCGTCACGCGCGCCGGATCGAGCGCGAGGTGATGCGCGAGTGCTTCGTCGATCGTGCCGAGGCCAGCGCCGATCATCGAGCGTGGCGCAGGCTCGGCATCCAACCCCTGAACGCGCGCGGGTGCGCCGTTTGGCGAAGCGGTCGTCGCGCCACTCGTCCAACCGAACGCGGGGCCGCCGACAGAGTTGCTAGATCGATTCGCTGGTTCATTCGTGGACTCAGTCTTGGACTCATTTTTGGTGCCATCTTTCGAGCGACTGGTCGAGCTGCTCGACGAACGGCTGGAAGTTCCTCTCGAAGTTCCATTTGAGGATCCACTTGAGGAACCACTTGAGGAAGCACGCGATGAAGCACCCGATGAAGCACCCGAAGAAGCACCCGAGGATTCAGCCAGTCCTTCCCACGACGGACCATCCCAAGTTCCAGTCGGAGGTCCGCCCGCAGACGACGACGAATTCGTCGAGCTCTTCGCAGCGCGCTTTCCACCCGAGGAATTGGAACTTCCACTCGCGGAACTACCAGCCGATGCCCCCTGCTGCGGGACGCGAGCTGTGTCGCGAGCGGTATCGCGAACCGTCTCAAGCACGAGCCCATCGTCGCCAACAAATTGCCAACCGTCTTTCACACGCCGAACGCGCGACGCGCCAACATCTTTGCCATTGATGCGCGCCAAGGTGATCTCGCCGTTCTCGACGCGCAACTCATACTCGCCGCGATCACTCATCGTGTGATAGTGCATCGACGAGTTCGACGAAGACTGCGCGTCGTTCTCCTCTTCTTCGTTCTGCTGCACAACAACCATCGGGGGAAGAGCGATCTGCGCAAGAGTCGACTCAACAATCGCCGCTGCAAGCAACGCATTGGGAAGAACGAGCGTCAGCGCGGTCGGACGAAGAAGATGCATGAGGTTGGTGTTCATTGGAGTGATGTTTGATCAGAGATTGGATTGCTGGCGTGCGTTTCGAAGCATCATGTACGCAAAGGGTCTCTCGGCTGCGCGCAGTCTTCAACACGCTGATTTGCGCGCGTCAGAGCGCATACCGAAAGATGCACTACCGCACCGTTTCCGTCCGAGGGCGAATGACAACAGGGCGAACGCGCCCAGTTTCGTCGACAGGCTGCATGCGATACATCTCTGTCGTTCGACGAATCTCGTAAATCTGCCGCACGACGACGACTTCAAAACCGCTGCCATCGCCGAGTTCGCGCGAGCCGAGAAAAACTGGCGGTTGTGGATCGCCGACCAACGCGCCCTCTTCGCGCGCCTTCGCGAGATAGGCGTTGAACGCATCATCGCTGCTGGCGAAACTCGGCGCAAACGTAGAGCCGAGGCCAGCGACGTTCGATGGCGCGTTGATTGATCCGTTCTGCGCCCCCGACCAATCGCGCGCAACAAGCGCAACCGCGAGCACCGCCGCGACCGCCCAGCCAAGTCCTGCGCGCGACGCCACAAATCTGCGGCCGAATGCACTCGACTTCGATTGCGATGCGTCCACGCGATCCGCAACAGCGTCGAGTGAGCGAGCCGCACGCGCGAGCCGCAATTCGTCGGCTTGCCAAAGCGCGAACTCCTCAAGGAGCGCCGGCTCCGCAACGCCACGCACGCGAACTTCCTCGATCGCCGCGCGATCGCCCGCAACGGCGCGTGAAAGCAGGACGTCATCGGCGTCACCTGCATTTGCGGTGATTGTCATGGTCGATCGATCGCTCATCGCATCATGCTCCCGTGGACTTCGGTTCCGTTTCGCTGTTGCTTGCCTTGGTGAGTTTCGGTTGCTCGCGCGTCTTCCCTTCGCAACTCGTCTCCCCGTGATTCTTCTCCCCGTATTTCTTCTCTTCGTGCTTCGTCCTCGGCCACGAGTTGTCGAAGCATCCGCCGCGCTCGCGCGAGTCGTGTCTCGATCGTCGTCTCGGGTACATCGAGGATTTCCGCAATTTCGCGTTGCGACAATCCTTGTCCAGCTTGGAGAAGAAGCGGCTCCGCGTACTGCGCAGGGAGTCGCGCGAGAAGTTCAAGTGTCTCGCGGGCTTCCGCAGCAGCGTGCCGATCGGCAGTCTCGCCTCGCCAAGACGCCGCAAACCGCGCAAGCGATTTTCGCTCAATCCCGCGATCGCGCGCAGCCATGCGCGCTTCATTCACCGCTACGACGCGCAGCCACCCACGCACACTCGCCGCATCGCGAATGTCTCGCGCCTTCGCGAGAAATGTCGCGGCAACTTCCTGCAACAAGTCTTCGATCTAGACACCGCGAGGCGCGTGCGCCGCAAGAACTGCCGCGATCCATCGACGATTTCGACGCCAAACCGATTCGATCGCTTCCACTTCACCTTGCGCTGCGCGCGCGTGGAGCCGCGCCTCGGCAAGGTCTGCGACTTCCGCAGGCCTCTCGTCGTGGTCCAACGCATGTTCACCGCGCGCGTCCTCTTCCGAGAAGCGCGGCGACACATGGTGAGTTGCAGAGTTGCGCTCAGTCATCGCGAAGAGAAGTTCAAGCGCGGTCAGCCTTTACGGAGTGGAAGTCAGCCTGCGGGACGTAGGTGATGCAACACTCCGCGTGATCCGTCCGACGAACAGCGATTTTTATCGCGAGAGAGCCACCCGCGCGTCGCCACCTGCAGAGGTCGCGCCATGGACCATCCATCCGTCACCAACTGGCGAGTAGCAGCGATAAGTCAGATGCTCCAACCGAGCCATCCCCATCGAGATCGGCATCGGGTTGCCGCGGGTCGAACTCTTCACTCGGGTCCAACTCGCCCCACGCGGCCAAGAGCAGCGAGAGGTCTGCCGCACCAACCGCGCCATCTCCGTCGATATCTGCAAGTGCCAAGCACTCCGCAGTCATGTTCCATCGAAGCCCGTACACCGCGTAAGGCGGCGGATCATCGGGTTCCGGTGGGAAGTCAGGATTGATCTCGTCGCAATCAAGCCCTTCGCGATAGGCGCGCTCGCGATTTCCTGTGCCGAGAATCAGCGTCGATGTACCCAACTCCGTGACAAACTGCACCGAGCGCGGACCTTCGCAAAGCGGCTCGCCAACAAGCCACTTCACCTCGTTCGGACCATCTTCTGGTCCAAGCATGTACTGCAATTCGATGGGGAATTCCGCTTCAAACGTGAAGCGCACGCGACGACGCGTAGACCCATCCAACTGGAACCACTCGAGATCACGCGGGCCGCCGTCGACGACTTTGCCCTTCATCGCGAGTTGGCATGAGAACGGAATGCGCGCCGCGACAAGCCCCACACCCCAACCATCATTGAGTCGCTTGTAGCACGGCTCCGATTCATCCACACCGACCGCGTTGATGATGCACGGCGCAACACCGCACAACATTTCTGCCTCGAGTGCGCAGAGTTCATCCCACGCCGCGTAGGTGCACCAACCGTCGAGCGTCGTGATGAGTTCGCAGCAATCGAAATCTGCGCAACCTGCATTTGGATGAATGACGTCGCAAGCGCCGGCCGAAGGGCAACTGATTCCTTCGCAGAGTTCGAGCGCTGCTTTCACGCAGATATCGCCCCATTCAGCCGAGCAGCACAAGGGATCGAAATCGCACACGAGCGTGCAACACTCTGGTTGTTCACAACCGGGAGTTGCGTGCACCTCGCGGCAATCTCCTGGAACCGGACATTGCGCAGGCGC
>JBJOHQ010000271.1:0-2544 GCA_046047595.1 Planctomycetota bacterium
ATCCTCAACCTCGGGTACCGCGGCCAAGTCACGCTTTCGTCGTGTGTGTACGAGCAGCACTGGAATCCGCGGATTGTCGAGGATCGTCGGAAGGTCTTCTCGTAACGGAATGCCGTCCGACCGACTTGCTGCTCCACCGTCGCGACAGTAGGCAACGACACTCGCAGTTCCTCCTTGAAGTGTCCGTCGCCCCCTCTCGTATGGTGGATTCCATCCATTCCAGAGCGCGATCATTGCGTGTGCATGGACCGACATGAATCGTCCAAGGCGGTCGTAGTGCATTGCTCGCAACGGAGACGAATCGACATTTGGAAGCGACCCAACCCGACGGACGGTCTGGCCATCAATCAAATCCTCTACGTAGTCGTCCGGTGATCGCGGCGGCAACTCCACGACTGAGTCTGCACGCTGAAGCAACGCTTCAAATCGCTGACGCGCTTCCGGCGCATCGCGAAAGTCACAGCGATAGTCATCAACCTGAAATGGAAGTACCGCAATCAACTCAAAGCCCGAACCGCGGCCAGCAAAAACGCGCAACGCGGTCTCCGCAAAGATCTGGTCACAACCCTCCGCGAGCGGACAAAGAACCGTGATCGGCGTATTCGGCGCAAGCGCATCGATCTCACGGAACACAGCTTCAAGTTGCTGTTCAATGAGCGCGGGTTCGGCAGGGTCGCGATGCCCCGTCACTCCGAGGATCAGTGGAAACTTCGTCGCATCACGAGACTTCGTCGTGCATTGAGACGATGGCCCGCCACTGACGCGCGATGGACTCGGTGTTTCTCTCGACATTCGAATGTGATTCTACAGTTCGCGCTCCGCGAGCTTGCGCGTACATCCCGCAGCCACTGCGTGAAATGGCATCAATACACCGCGTTGAATCATTTGTGAACACCACGAGTTTCTATTACGATCTCATCTCAGCGATCGCTTGGCCCCCTGAACGCGCTGACTCACAGTTCTGAGGAGAACGACATCTATGCAAACTTGGCACTTCGCGGAGGGCGGTGCAACCATCGGCCCGCTGGACTCGTCCGCTCTGAAGCAGTTCATTCAAAGCGGTCGCATCACTGCTTCCACACTTGTTTGGACGCAAGGCATGCAAAACTGGATGCCGATCGGCGGGATTGGTGAGTTTCAAGCCGACTTCGCCCGCGCGAAAGCGGGATCGGGCTCGGGTTCTGCTGCCACGACAAACCGCGGGATTGTCGAGAATATTTCAGGGCAGATTGGGAAGATCACCGAGACCGAGCATGTCAAGGTCGAGCACGTCGGCGGGCTGTTCTCGGAGGTCATGAAGCGTCACAGCGAGCAAGAGATGGAAGCCGTGTTCGCTGCGGGACTGGCATCCACGCCGTCCACTGCAGTGCAGCCGACCATGATGCAACCCACGCCGTGGGTGTACACGCGCGTGCTCGGCTTCTTCGGCCTCGCATTTCTTGGGCTTTGGCTCGGTTGGCGAGAGTTTGAAAATTTACTCCTCATCCCAGGACTCATTCTGATCGGCGCATTCGCATTTCCTCTCGGAACCGCCCTCTTCTTCTTCGAGTGCAACGCGCCGCGGAACATCTCACTGTTCACGGTCATGAAACTCTTCGTCTGGGGCGGCGTGCTCGGCATCCTGTTTTCGCTGATCGGCTTCGAGCTCACAGAGCGGGCGGGCTCGGTGATCGGGCCGCCCATCGCAGGCATCATCGAGGAGCCAGGAAAACTCGCGGCAGTCATCTTGCTCGCGAACGGGATTCGATATCGATGGAGTATCAACGGGCTCGTACTCGGTGCGGCCGTCGGCGCTGGATTCGCGGCGTTCGAATCCGCGGGCTACGCCTTCGAGACGGCGATCCTCTCGAACGACGACCAAGAGATGCTGACGTCGATCACGACGCGGGCAGTCCTAGCGCCCTTCATGCATGTCCTTTGGACCGCCATTGCCGCAGGTGCGCTCTGGCGCGTGCGCGCAGGACGCCCATTCGATTGGGCGATGCTGTCAGATCGACGATGTCTCGCGCCACTCATCGCGGTGATGGTGCTGCACGCCATCTGGAACTCACCGATCACAGAGAAATTACCTTTCTTGCTCGGATACTTCGCGCTCGGAGCCGTCGGGTGGGTGATCGCCATCGGCCTGCTGCTCGGCGGATTGCAGGAGTTGCGCAAGGCGGAACATGCCAACGCGTCGACCGGCGCCGCACCCGCGCAGTGACGCGTTGAGTGCGCGTGTTCGTACCGAAGGAAATCGCGCTCGACGAGAAGCTCATCAAGTCGACTGCGAAGGAGTGGAAGACGCTTCTTGCCGCCGAGCAGCCGAGGCGTCCGAAGGATGACCCTGGGCCAATCGTCGCGGCGATGATCGTCGCGCTCGTCTCGCGCGGAGTGAAAGGCCTCGACTACTTCTACGCAGGCGGATGGGACAGCGTGTCGATGATCGAGGACGGCCCCGACCTTGACTTCTCTTCCGTGATCCCCCATCGCAAGTCGATGAACGCTACATCAACGAAACGCTGGCGCGCACGGCGGCGAAGCTCCGGAAGCACACGCTTCATC
>JBJOHQ010000272.1:0-5499 GCA_046047595.1 Planctomycetota bacterium
CGTTCGAATCGCAGTTCGTTGCACGCGTGCCTGAAGAGCCGCACGATCGGCGGGTCGCGTGGATCGCGACGGAGAAGCGGCTGCGCCGCGCGACCGATCCAGATGCACCGGCGCGCCGCGCGCCGCGAGAGTCGACCGACGCCGACGAGCCGCTGGGCGATGAAATTCACGATTGAGCACGAGTGAAGGCACGAGTGACGGCGCGAGTGAAGGCCCGAGAGCGCAGGCGAGTGGCCGGAGAAGAGTTCAGCGAAACACACCACGACGCCGCCACCACGATTGCGCCCGAAATTCTGCGTTCTCGCCGCCCTCCACACTCGCGCGCTTCGGCATTTTGCCTACCCTGCGCTCTCCCTCGAAGTACGAGGATTTAGTACGAGGATTTCACGCACGAAATTGAGGTTCTCCAATGGCGCTCGCCAGCCAGTCGCCCCGTTCGACCCGTCAGTTCCAACCATCTCAACGTTTCGGTACGCAGTTCATTCTGCTCGGAGCGGCCGCGGTCGCGTCGCTCGGTGCAGGCTGGTGGCTGATGCGCGCGGACGCGGGCAGCACCAAAATCGCCTCGGCGTCGTCCGCGGCGCTCGCGTCGTCGGTGCCCGCAGCGGGCGATGCGAACCTGACGATGCGAACACCAACCTCGCTCGACGCTGAACAGTCGACCGCGAGTCCTCACTCGAACAACAGCTCTGCGCTCGACAACATCGTCGCAGACGCAGGCCGCGAAGCCGCACGCGCCTCGAGCGAAGTGAACGCATCAGGCGCAAGTTCGCCCGTCGCAGCGACAGCAGCGGAGGTCACGCAGAGCACGCCAGCAACGACCACGCCGCCCTCAGCACCGACTTCGACACCACCCGCGACCACGCCGCCCGCTTCGAACCCAAACGCGGCACCCGAAGCGCCCGCAAACGATGCACAACAAGCGCCGAAGAAGTCCGATGGCATCAAGCAAAACGGCATCACCCAGGGTGAACGGCCCGCTGCGGCGCCTGCGGCCGACGCCGGCTCGCCCGCAGGGAATCTCGCGCAAGGCTTGTCACTTGCCGCAAGCGAGCCAGTCAAGGCGCGAGCGATGCTTTCGTCGGCACTTCTCTCCGGCGAACTCTCACCGCTTGATGCGAAGCGCTGCTCGGACGCGCTTGTTGAAATCGGCCGCGTTCTCGCGTTTACGCCGGTTTACAACGCGAATGACCCGATGTTCTTCCAATACACGGTGCAGTCGGGTGACAGCCTCGAGAAGATCGTGCGACGCCACAAGATCGGCTGCGACTGGCGACTTATCCAACGCATCAACAACATCAAGAAGCCCGAAGCGATTCGGGTTGGCCAACGACTGAAGCTTCCAAAGGGTCCGTTCAGCGCCGTCGTTTCGAAGCGTGATTACCGCGTGGATATCTGCGTCGGTGCGGGCAACGAGCGCGTCGTGCTCACGTCACTCCCATGCGGCCTCGGCTCGGCGAACGGCACACCGACCGGCAACTTCAAGGTGCGTGTTGGTTCGAAGTTGCTCAACCCTGAATGGACGCACCCCGTGACGGGCGAGCATTTCGCAGGCGACGATCCGAAGAATCCGATCGGCGAGCACTGGCTTGGCCTCGAAGGTACGGACACGACGAACGCGCAACTCGCGGGCTACGGAATTCACGGCACCATCGATGTCGATTCGATCGGGCAAGATCGCAGCCTCGGCTGCGTACGGCTCCTCGCGGAAGACGTGGCGGTTGTGTGGGAATGCCTCGGCGACGGCGCGGTCGTTGAAATTCGGCCGTAAGGCGCAAGAAAGCGCGAAGAGAGCACTCGCGCGGGAAGGCTCAGCCAAGAAGGCCTGTTCGAAAGAGCGCGCGTGGGAAAGCTCACGTCGGAAAGCTCACGTCGGAAAGTTCACGTCGGAAAGTTCACGTGGGAAGGTTCACGCGAGAGATTTCACGCAGGGAAACCCTCGCGTCACGCTTCACTCTTTGTCCACGCGGTCGCACACGAGCGTGAAACCTGCGACTTTCCGCCTGTAGCCCATGCTACATGTAGCGTATGCTACGGCCCATGACTTTTGCGCCACGCCCGCGTTGCCTCGACGTTGCCCCTCGCGAACCCTCTCGCGAAGTCACGCGCATTTCTCGCACCGTTTCACTCTTCCTCGCGAGCATGTTCGCGCTTATCGCGCTCGCGTGCGGCGGCGAGAGCAACCAACCGACGACCACCGCTGCGGGCGACCCTCGACCTGAACGCGCAAAGCCACTCGTTGTGTGCACCACAGGAATGGTCGGCGATCTTGTGCGTTCGATCGCGGGCGATCATGCCGACGTCATCGTCTTGCTCGCGCCAGGAACTGATCCTCATCTTTGGACGCCCACACGCACCGACGTGCTGCGCATTTTGGAAGCGGACGCAGTCTTCATGAATGGCCTCCTCTTGGAAGGCCGCGCAGGCGACGCGTTCGCGCGCGTCGAGGCGAGCGGTCGTCCGGTCGTTCGTGTCGCAGAAACACTTGATCGTCGCGAACTCCTCACTGATCGCGACAACCCTTCGCACTTTGACCCGCATGTCTGGATGGACCCGGTTTTGTGGGCGAAAACCGCGCCCGCCGTCGCCAGCGGACTTGCGAAGGCTGACCCCGATCATGCGAAGGAGTTCAACACCGCAGCTGCGCAAGTACAAGAACGCGCGAACGCACTTGATCGCGACATTTCGATTTCGATGTCGTCGATTCCTGTTGCGCAACGCACACTCGTCACCGCACACGATGCCTTCGGATACTTCGGTCGTCGCTACGGACTCGAAGTGCTCGGTGTGCAAGGAATCTCGACGGAGAGCGAGCCTTCGCTCGCAGCCATTGAATCGCTTGTCGCTCTTCTCTCTGAAAAACAGATTCCCACGATCTTCGCCGAGTCAACCGTTTCCGATCGCACCGTGCGCGCCGTGCTCGAGGGATGCGCTGCACGCGAACACGAAGTCAAACTTGGCGAATCTCTCTACTCCGATGCATTAGGACCCGCGGCGTCCTCTGCCGCAACTTGGGAAGGCATGCTTCGTCACAACACGCGAGCCATCGCAAACGGACTCGGAGGACGCGGTTGAATCGGATGCGCGATGCCACTGTTCCTCCGCTCGTCGTTGAGCGATTTTCCTGCGGCTATGGCGGTGATGCCGCGGTCGTTGTGCGCGATGCATCGTTCACGCTCGCTCCGGGGACGATGAATGCGATCGTTGGCCCGAACGGCGCGGGGAAGAGCACGCTCTTGAAAGGGCTACTCGGACTGCTTCCTGCGAAACCCACAGGAAGCGCGCGATTTTTCGGTGGTTCACTCGATGCCGCGCGCGCACGCGTTGCGTTTGTGCCGCAGCGCGCTGAAATCGACTGGAATTTCCCTGCAAGCGCACTCGATGTCGCTGCGATGGGTCTCGCGCGAAAGACGGGCGTGTTTCGCAGCATCGGCCGTCAAGGTCGCGACGCTGCGATGCGCGCACTCGAAACGGTTGCGCTCGCGGATGTGGCACACGCGCAGATCGGCGCACTCTCGGGCGGCCAGCAGCAGCGCGTTCTCGTTGCGCGAGCGCTCGCTGCCGACGCTGCATTGCTCCTCCTCGACGAACCATTCGCAAACGCTGATAGCGCCGCGAGCGCGCGACTGCTCGCAACGTTGCAGCAACTCGCGCGTGATGGCCGCACCATTCTTGCGGTGCATCACGATCTCGCCGCGGTGCGCGCATCGTTTGATCGTGCGATTGTCATTGCAGGGCGCATCGTTGCCGATGGACCGCCGAGCGTATCGCTGAGTGGATCTGTGCTCGCCTCGGCGTACGGCATCGATCTCGCTCCAGCAGCAACAACAACAGCAACAACCGAATCGATGGCACGAGCCCACCACCGCACCACCGCGCATTGATGAGATGACTTTCGGCGCGAACACCATCCTCGTCCTCGCGGGCTGCACGCTCTTCGGAGCGATTGCAGGAGTTGTCGGCACATTCGTGCTCGCGCGTCGCCGCGCGCTTGTCTCGGATGTCGCCGGTCACGCGGCGCTTCTTGGTATCGCGCTTGGATTTCTCGCAGGCGAAGCACTCGGAATCGGCGGACGTTCGCCGCTGGTCTTACTGATTGGCGCCGCGATGGCCGCGTTTCTCGCGGCGGTGCTCGTTCCACCACTCGCGCGACTTCGCCGCGTGGGCGACGACGGCGCGATTGCCACGCTTCTCGCTGGCTTTTTCGGACTCGGAGCGGTTTTCTTCTCGCTCGTACAGTCGCACGCCTCAGGTTCACAAGGTGGCCTCAGCAAACTCTTCTTCGGAAGTGCAGCTGCGATGACGCGTGCCGACCTCGTGATGCTCGCGATTCTTTCGATCGGCGTGCTCGGCGCGCTTCTCGTCTGTGCACGCGGATTTGCGACGGTCGCCTTCGACGAAGACTTCGCTCGCGTTTCTGGCGTACCTGTTCGCGCGTTGGATACCGCGTTGACTGCGCTCCTCGTCGCGACGGTCGTTTCGGGCCTTCAGATTGCGGGAGTGGTGCTTGTCGTTGCACTGCTCCTCACGCCAGCCGCAACAGCGCGACTCGTGCCCTGCTCCATTCGCGGCACCGCGATACTTGCCGCGATCCTCGGTGGAACAGCTGCATTCGGTGGCGTGCTCGCGTCACTCGCGGTTGATTCGATTCCCACGGGGAGTGCGATGACGCTCGTGAGCGCGACGATGTTCGCCGCCGCGCTCACCTTCACAACTCTGCGCTCGCGCGCACGACACGCGACGAGCTCAACGATCAACTCAGGGGATCTGCGCACATGAACGCGTTCCTCGCGATTGATCTTCCCGCAGTACTGGCGGCAACACTTGCGCTTGTTGCTTGTGGCACACTCGGCAATTGGCTCGTACTTCGGAAAGAAGCACTCGCCGCGGATGCGATCGCTCATGCGGTGCTTCCGGGACTCGTCGCGGGCTATGTCGTGACGGGAACACGATCGCCGTGGGCAATGCTCGGCGGCGCGGCCTGCGCTGGATTTGCGGCGATTTTGCTTGGACGCGTTGTCGCTCGCGCCACGAAGACGGGTGCGTCAACGGCACTTGGCATTGTGTTTACCGCGTTCTTTGCGCTTGGAGTGCTTCTCCTCGAAACCCAAGGCGCACGACAAGTCGATCTCGATCCCTCGTGCGTCTTGTTTGGCTCGCTTGAAACGATCTTTGTCGCGTCACGCGCGAACGCCTCTTGGTTTGCAACGCTTCCAACGACCGTTTGGACGTTGGCCGCCGCTGCTGCCCTCGCCATCTTGACGACGGTTGTCGCGTTCAAAGAACTCGCAATCCGCGCGTTCGATCCAACATTTGCAAAGGTGTCGGGCGCGGCGCCGCGATGGACCGATGACCTTCGGCTCATCGCCACAACCTTCGCGATTGTGGCGGCGTTTGAAGCGGTCGGAAGCGTGCTCGTGATCGCGCTTGTTGCCTGCCCTGCGCTGATCGCGGCCCCCTTTGCGCGATCGGTGCGCGGACAGATCATCACGAGCCTCC
>JBJOHQ010000273.1:0-3334 GCA_046047595.1 Planctomycetota bacterium
GATTGCGGCAAGCAATGTGGCAATGCGCGATTGGACGGCGTCGGCAATCTTGAGCGCTTGATCAAGATTCTCGCCGGTCGCGCCTGCGCGCGCGAAGCTCGTTCGATAGTTGCGAAGCCCGTCCGTGATCGAAACCGCTTCAGGCTTGAGCCCCGATTGCGTACCTGCGACCATCGACGCGATGGCGTCGACTTGCTCGTCGGAGAGTGCTCCAGAACGCATGACGACATTCACGCTCGCCGTTTGCACATGGCGCGACGCACCAAGCGGCGTCGCAGGCTTGGGCGAAATGAAGACGCGCGCAGACTTCACATTGCGGAAACCCTGAATCGTGTTCGCGAGCACGTTCTGCAGCGCGATCAACTTCTTCGTCTCGCTCTGTCGCGTTGTTTCGAATGGGCTGTCGAGCGCAATGAGCCGATCGAAGTCGATACCGGTTCCACTGCCTGCCTGCTCTGCGAAGGCTGAAACAAGCTCATTTCGTCGATCGACGGGCACAAGAATCTGCCCCTCTTTCTCCTCGTACGACACACCGCGCGTCGACAAGAACGCGCGCGCCTCTTCGAGCGACGCTTCTTTCACCGCGAACGGCACAAGATCGGTGGTCGCGCTCCATTGCGCGATGAGGAAGAACCCGAGCGCCACAATGACGACGAGACTTCCTGCGAGGAGTTTCGCAGAAGGTGAAAGGCCGGACAGTCGTGTCCGGACGAGTTCGAGCATGTTGCGCAGAGCCTGCACGCGTGGCCTCCATGCCGTGGCGCGGGTCGATCGGACGAAATCCGGTGCGTCGCGCCGTCCTAGCGCCACGTATCGGGAGAACCCCTATCGGCAAGGAAGTGTTTCATCCCGCAAAGACTGCGCGATGAATCCGGCGATTTCTGCGCGGATGGTGTGCGCGAGGCTCAGGCGAATCTGCCGAGCCGTGCGACCGTCAGCAAGCCAAACGCCCACGCCTGCGTGTTCCATGACAGAACCTCACGCAAGGTGGCGTTTCATCTCTCCCCAAACAGCGATGTTCTTTGGCTTAGACGCGGATGTTCTTCACTTCGTCGTACGCGTCCACGACCTTGTTTCGGAGCGCAAGCAACATTCGGAAGGCGGAATCCGCCTTCTCGGTCGCAATCATCACGCCTTCGATGTCGTCGCGCTGGCCCGTCAACAACTCATTCGTGGCCTGCGTCGCGTCCTGCTGCATCTGATTGACCCGACGCATTTCGTCCAGCAACTCCTGCTTGAAATCGCCACCGCCCTGCTGCGCTTGGGGACGAACCCCAACGCCGGGCTGGCTGTTCACGCGGGAGACGATGCCGAGTGGATCAATCATGGTTCGCGGTCCTCACTCTGGGACTTTCCCGACAACCGTCGGAATCCTCACGGAGCCCACTGCACAATCCGTGCCAACTGTCCGCCGCTCACCTGCGGCCGGAATCAGGCCAAGATCCGCAGGCTCGCTTCAATCATCGACTTGGTGGCATCAATCGCGGCAAGATTTGCGTCATAACTTCGCATCGCGAGCATCGCATTCGCCTGTTGGACGACCGGGTCGATGTCGGGGTAGCGCACATAGCCGTCCGCGTCCGCCTTGTCGCTCCACGGTTCATAGGTCTGTCGGAACGCGTTGCGCGGCGTGATTTGCGCGACGTGCACCCCACCCGCCGCTCCAGACGTCGGATCGCCCGATGCAAACTCGACAACACGCTCGGAAAATGGCGGAGTTTTTGAGCGCGGATCGACGGGCACATCGACGTTCGCAATATTCGCAGCGATAGCGTCGAGCCGCGTGCGGTTGGCAACGAGTGCCGAGGTTGAGATGTCGAGGATGCCGAACATTTTGGTTCTCCAAATCGGCTGCGACGAGGGGTCGCGACCGATACACACGCCCTACCACGCCGCAAGATGCAAACCTTACGGACGCTCGCGAATGGCCGAGCGAATCTGATCAAACTGACTGCGCAGCAACTGCGATGCCATGCGGAAGGTGTAGACGTTTTCCGAGAGTTTCTGGAAGAGTCGCTCCATGCTGCGGTCGTTCCCGTCGTGGAACAGCACGTTTTCACCGAGCACCGTCGGGTCCAACTTTGTTTCACCGCCGTCGAACGAAACTGGTCCGCCCTCCTCAAACGCGAGCGAGCCGCCCGCATCGACACGACCAGCATCGAGTGCCTCGCGAAGCGCCCCTTGGAACGCACGCGGATCGACATCAACCGGTCGATAGCCCGGCGTCTCCGCGTTCGCGAGATTCGCCGCGAGAAGTTTCTGCCGTGCAGACATGAACTGAAGCGAGCGCTCCAGTGCAGGCAGCGATGAATTGTTCTGAAGACCGTCGAGCATCGCGTACCTCAGAGTTCAGCAGGAACGAGCGACTCGTCCTTCCACTTCTTCAACTTCAAGCCGAGCGTGCGAACGCCGATTCCAAGAGCTTTCGCGCTCTTCTGGCGGTGTCCGCGGAATCGTTCGAGCGTTGCGACGATCGAACGGCGCTCGATCTCATCAAGCGTGAGATCGCCGTCGCACACGAGGCTTGGAAGCCCAGTGCCGTCACCAACGGACGCAGCAGCCGCCGTGGAGCCACCGCCCAATCCACCATTCGATCCGACACCAATCAACGCGTTCGCCGCATCGGCGAAGGTTTCAATCATCGGAGGTTCGCCCATCGGCCGCGCGAGACGTGCCACGACGCCGCCTGCAGCCGTAGAGCTTGCGGCACCTGCGTGTGCCACGAGCCCTGGAGCCGCAAGCCACGGAGCAACGAGTTCCGAAGAAATGATTTCGCTCGACGCGAGCACCGCAGCACGTTCGCACAGATTCTGAAGTTCACGCACGTTGCCTGGCCATGCGTATGCCTCGAAAAGCCCGAGCGCATCCTTCGCAAGCCGCTTGCGACGGCCACCTTCGCGATCAGCAACCAAGCCGAGGAAGTGCTCTGCGAGTTCTGTGACATCGCTGAGTCGCTCACGCAACGCTGGCATGCGAATCGGCAACACGTTGAGACGGAAGAAGAGATCGCCGCGGAATCGGCCCGCATCCACTTCCTTTGCGAGATCGCGATTGGTGGTCGCGAGAATTCGCACATCCGCTTTTTGTGAAACGCTCGATCCAACGCGCTCGAAGCTCTTCTCCTGTAAGACGCGAAGCAGTTTCGCCTGCAAATCTGGCGGAATCTCACTGATTTCATCGAGGAGAAGCGTGCCGCCGTCTGCAAGTTCGAAACGCCCCTTGCGAAGTCGATCTGCGCCTGTGAAGGCACCCTTCTCATGTCCGAAGAGTTCACTTTCGAGAAGCGCCGAAGAGAGTGCTGCGCAGTTGATCGCGAGGAACGGCCCCGAGGCAC
>JBJOHQ010000274.1:0-5739 GCA_046047595.1 Planctomycetota bacterium
TTGAACGCGCTGACGGCTCGGTCATGCTGAATTCGCGGCACTTTTCAGGCGGCGGATGGCGGAAGACCGCGATCTCTTCAGATGGCGGCGCGACGTGGTCGCCGCTTGCAAACGATGATGAACTTCCCGATCCATCGTGCATGGCCGGCCTCATCGCGCTGACCGATCCGATCGACGGGTTCGATGCGTCGCGCTTGATTTTCTGCGGTCCGAACAGCACGTCTGGGCGATCAAACGGCCATGCGTGGCTCTCGACGGATGGCGGCGTGACGTGGCCATTGAAGAAGCAGGTCTATGCGGGCGCGTTCGCGTACAGCTTGCCGTGTTCGGTCGACTGCGATCGCTTCGGCGTTTTCTTCGAGAAAGATGGCTACACGCGCATCACATTGGCATTCGTCGACTACACCGACTTCACGAGCAACACCGATGATTTCTCCGACGAAGGTACGTGCGTTGCGGTGCCGTGCCCTGCAGACCTCGATGGTTCGGGTGAAGTCGATGCGTCGGATCTCGCCGCCGTGCTCGGCGCGTGGGGCGCAACGAAATCCGCGGCGGACATCGACGGCGACGGCTCGGTCGGCGCGTCTGATCTTGCCGTCCTTCTCGGCGCGTGGGGATCATGCGGCGGCTGAGAGGGACCATGCGGCGGCTGAGACGGGGCCATGCGGCGGCTGATTTGGGCGGCGCGTCGGCGAATCGGTGATACTGCGCACATGCTGAAGAAGTCGATGCATCGTTCATTCGCGGTTGTGGCGTTGTGTGCGTGCTGCGCGCCGCTTTCGGCAGCGCCGTTGCAACAGACCTTGCAAGAGACGTTGCCAGAAACGAAGCGAGAAAGCGGGCAAGATTCGCCGCGCGCGACCGCCGCGCCAACGGCGACCGTCTCGGCATCGGTCGACGTCTTCGTCGGCGGCGAAGGCGGATATCCCGTCTATCGCATTCCATCGATCGTGCGACTTGAGCACGGCGATACGAAGCCGCGATTGCTTGCGTTTGCAGAAGCGCGCGGGAGTTACGCCGATGTCGACGAGAACGATCTCGTGATGCGTGTCTCGGACGACGACGGCCGCACGTGGCAAGCACAGCGTGTCATCGCTGAAATCGCGAACCGATCGCTCAACAATCCGACTGCGGTCGAAGTGCGTACAGGCGCGCACGTGGGCCGTGTGATCTTGATGTTCCAGTCGTATCCGAAGGCGCGCGGTGAGCACAAAGTCGTCGAGGGATATGGCGTTGCGCCCGACGCACCCGATGATCTTGTCTGCCGAACTTACGTGATTTCGTCGGACAATCGCGGTGAAACGTGGACGGCACCACGCGAAGTCACGCGCGAAGTGAAGCGGCCAACACGCGCGACAAGCACCGCGACAGGTCCTGGCATCGGCATCGAGCTTTCACGCGGCCCGCACAAGGGTCGAATCTTGATGCCCTTCAACGAGGGGCCGTTTGACCAGTGGAAGGTCTACGCCGCGATCAGCGACGATGGCGGCGACACCTGGCGTTTCGGTGAGACCGCGCCCGATGGCGCGAAGGGCGTTGCAAACGAAGTGCAGATGTTTGAACGCGCGGATGGCGCAGTCGTACTCAACGCGCGACAGCATCTCGGCGCGAAGTGCCGCAAAAGCGCGGTCTCAACCGATGGCGGCGCGACGTGGAGCACGCTTGTCGATGAAGCGAATCTCGTTGAGCCGCAATGCATGGCGGGTGTGGTGACGGCCGACGGAACGACGGTCTACTACACCGGCGCGGATAGCGAGTCGCGCCGCGCGCTCGGCACGCTGTGGATTTCGCGCGATGGTGGGCGCACGTGGCCCGCGACGGGCTCGCCCGACCGCATCCTGATCGAGCCGGAGGGCTTTGCGTACAGCGTGCCCGTGATCCTCGCCCCGAGCAACTTGGGCGTGCTGTACGAAGGCGCTGGCTACAAGCGCATTGTGTTCCGCCACGTTGCACTTCCGAGTGCGCCGGAACGCGAACAGCGTTGAGAGACACCCGAACGCGCACGCCCGAACGCGCACGCCCGAACGCGCACTCCCGAACACTGGCGTGTGCCGCGCTACCATGTCGCCCCATGCGAAACGCACTTCTTGTCGCGGCGCTCGTCGCCACTCCGATCTCACTCGCGCCGTTGATGGCACTCGCACCGCTTTCGTCGCAAGACGCGGCGGCACAAGATGCGGCGACGCAAGATGCGGCGGCGCAAGGCACGGCAGTACCGACATCGGCAAGCGCCATCACGATGGACCCCATCCACTCGATGGCGATCTTCCGCGTGCAGCATCTTGGTGCTGGCTATTTCTACGGTCGCTTCAACGCACTCACGGGAACTGCGACGTGGCCGCTTGATGACAGCGCTGCGCCCACGTTTGACGTGACGGCCGAGGTGAACAAGGTCGACACGGGAAGCGAAAAACTCGACGGCAATCTGCAAGGCCCGAACTTCTTCAATCAAGCCGAGTTTCCGACAATTCAGTTCAAGTCGAAGTCGGCGGAGCGTGTTGGCGAGCGTCACTGGAAGGTGAAAGGCGACCTCACGCTGCGCGGTGTGACGAAGGAAATCGAAGTCGATTGCACGGTGTCGGGCGTTGGTAAAGGTCCAACTGGGCAGAAGGTCGGCTTCGAGTGCATGTTCACGATCATGCGCGCCGATTACGGCATGAAGTGGGGCATCGAAGCACCAAAGGGTGCGCTCGGCAACGAAGTTCGCATGACGATTTCGCTCGAAGGCGATGTCGCGAAGGCGGCTGGTTGATCGATGGACGGCGTTGTCGGTTACATCCTGTCGGTGGTGGTGATTCCTGCGTTTGTCGCGGCTCTTGTTGCGTCGATCGGTCTTATCACGCCGCTTCGGCGGCGCGCGTGGGCGGTGGAGTGCTTTCCCGCGATGGCGCTGGCGCTCGCGTTTCTCATGAGTTTCACGAATGAACTCGGGTGGACGGCAGTGGCGCGACAAGTCATCACCATCGAAGGCGACGATGCGCCGTTCGAACGTTGGCATCGACTCGGACTTGCGGCGCTCGTACTGATGGCGGTTGCGATGGTCGTCACCGCGGCGCGTGCACGCGTGCCGCGTGGCGGAGCGCCGATCGTGACATACATCGCGGTTGGGTTTGCTGGCGCGCTTGCGGCGCAGTTCGTTCAGTTTCCGCAGCCGAACTTGATGAAGCAACTCGGTCTTGCCGCGCTCATTCTCGCATCGAGCGTCGCGCTTCCACTTGCAGGCGGCGCGGTCTACTGGATCGCTTGGGGCGCGTTCGGAATCGTTGCGGCACTCGCTGAGCTTGGTGGTTTCGCTTCACTCGCTGTGATGAGCGGCGCAGTAAGCGTGGCGTCACTTCTCATCGCGATCCTCGCGGCGATCGGCGGGAAGTTCGCGAAAGATGCGAAGCCCATCGAAGCTGTGGGTGCGCCGCTTGTTGTCTGTGCAGTCATGCTCGCGCTCGCCGCGCGCTGTGGCGATGCGTATGACCGATCACAAACGCCCGATTTCCTCTGGTGGCTTGTGCCACTGGTGCCTGGTTTCGCGCTGATTTTCACGAAGCAAGCCTTGCGCGCGCCGTCGATCGCCCTAGCGACATTCTGGCGCACGCTTGGCGCGGCACTTGTTGGCGTTGCGATACTTGGCGCGGCGCTTGCGATCGATGCGTCGAAGGCAAAGAGCAGCGACGACGCCGACGATCCCTACGCCGACATGTATGGCGGATGAGACGTGCGACACGTGCGCCACTCGCGCTCCACTCGCGCGACGCGCAGCACGGCATTCAGCAGCCCGCGCCAGCTTCGTCAAACATGATTTCGAAAGATCCGCAAGCGGCGTCGCCCGCAACGGCATCGCCTCGCATGGTGAATCGAACAGCGAGGCGACGGCTCTTTGGGCCATCACGCTGCGCGGCATGCGAGAGTTCGATGCGCACGCGGACGGGTTCGTTCGTCGAGATTTGCTTCGACATGCGAAGGTCGAGCGAAGTTCCCCACACAGGAAACGCTTTGGTCGCATACCCAAGCATGCGCAGTGTCGACACGATGGCGGCATCACCCGCGAGTCGAATCGCAAGCGGCATCGAGACGAAGCCGACTGGGCTTGAAACTGCGAATTCAAATTCGTAGGCGTGTGTTCCTTCGCTTGTCGCACCGATGTACGCGAAGCGTTCCGCGCAGAGATCTTCGCGCAGGACTTTGCTTGAGAGTGGCGCGATGACGTCGAGTGCGAGTGGCGTGCGCGGTGCGCTCGTCGTTGCAAGCGCGCCCCACGCGTGGCCACGTGCGAGCGGTTCGTCGAGTCCCGAGGCGCGTGGGGTTGTGCGTTCGATCGCGCCGTTCGCGCGCAGTACGACCGTGCCTCCGCTGCGGCGACCGTTGAAGGTGCTCGCGAGCGACGCGCAATACGCGCCGGCATGTTGGACGAGAACCGGATCGCCGACGTTGAGATGCGACGTGTCGGTCGCGGGAAGGAGCGTGTCTCCCGAGAAGCAGAGCGGTCCGCCGAGCGCGTCGTGTCCGTTGGTTGCGAGTGTGCGACCGTCGGGTCCGAGGATCGGATGGTGCCACGAAAGCAGCGTGATTTTCGCGAGTTGATCGGTGCCAACATCGGCGATTGTCCAGCGCTTGCCGCGCACGCTCTTCACCGAAACGACCGAACCGAGAAGCGCAACCGCGTTGCCGACGAGCGCGTGGCCAGGCTCGAAGAGATAGGTGAAGCGCGGATCAAGCGCGCTCGCAAGCGCATTTCCCAGCGCATCGATCGACGGAAATTCGTCGGTCGTTGCGAATGGAATTCCAAGTCCGCCGCCGAGGTCGAGCAAGGTCGGAAGTACACCCGTGCGATCAGCGATTGCGTCGGCGATTTCAGCTAGATGCTCCGCGAGTTGAACGAATGGTTCAACATGATCCATTTGCGTTCCAACGTGCGCGTGCAGTCCGGCGACGCGCAGCGTGCGGAGCGTTGCCACGGCATCCACGACCTCTTCGGCGGGAATGCCGAACTTGCCTGTCTTCTTCGCATGCGACGTGAGTTCGCTCCACGCTTCGCTCTTGCGATAACGAAGTTCGATCGCGGGATTGACGCGGACGAGGAGTTTGCCGAGCGCGGGTCGATCACCGATGTTGCGTGCAGCGGTCGCGTGTCCGTCGAGTGCCGCGAGAAACTCCAACGAGTCAGCGACAACGGTGCCGCCCGCGACGAGCAATTTCCACGCAGTCGCGAGATCTGCGGCGGGTGAGTTGTAGGCGATACGCGCGTCTTGAAATCCCGCAAGTCGCGCGAGGAGAATCTCTGCAGGCGACGCGCACTCGGCGCTCGCACCCGCGGCCGCAAGCAGTTCAAGGATGGCTGGCGATGGATTCGCTTTGACGGGAAAGAGCACGCGTTCACATGCGCCCGCGATACGCGACCACGCGTCGAGATTCGCGAGAAGTTGCGCTTCGGAAACAACCCACACATTGGAGCCGTGGGCCGTGAGTAGTGCGCGAAGATCGAGCGCGGCGGACCATGTTTCAAGCGCAGCGCGTTCGTTTGCGTTTCCACAGGCGTTGCGCGCACAGCACTCGAGTGCGGTTTCAGGGAGCAGTACCGGCACAGAAGTGCCAGCAGACTTACGGATACGTGCAATGACGCCACGCGCGGCGGTACGGTCTGACATCGGTCCTCCTCGCAACGGGCGATCGCGACGGGTCGGACGAGACCGCGTGCGAGAGCGAGCGCTGCACCGCACTTCCGTGTGAGTGGAAGCGATCTCTCAG
>JBJOHQ010000275.1:0-9209 GCA_046047595.1 Planctomycetota bacterium
AGGACGGACTTCGGCTGCATGGTTTTCCTTACTACGTTCTCTCCGCAAATGCGGTCCATCATCGGCGGGCGGAACGTCCCGCAACCCTACGCGGTCGCGGAACAGGCCTGTTCGACCTTCATCGGCATGTTCGGGGCTTCGGAATCGAACATCGCGCACGGGTTCCCATTCGGTTGAACGCCGCGGGCCATCTCGGGACTCCGCGGGCGGCCCTCGCCGACAGCAACCTCGCCACTGCAACCTCGCCTGCGGCCTCGCCCGCAACCTCACCACTGCCCCCTCGCCTGCGCCCCCATCCTTGCCACCGAAATCCCCCAAGACACCCCGCACCGATCGCGTCTGCGGAGCCCCCCGTTCGTTGACAGTCGCGGCCCATTGGATTAGCGTCCCAAGTCCTGACTTCCGCCTCGCCGTCACCGGCGTGGTGGGCGTCCGCTTCCGTGGCGTTCCTTGTGGACGCCGCGGCATCGGCGGCCTCGGAAGTTGGGGGTGTCTGAAGAGGTTCATCTCTTTCGACGATGCTCTGAATCATGGTCTGTACGACCATGGTTTGTGCCGCTTTGTAGTTCTGTCCCCACCGCACAACGCACCCGGACAAATCCTCGGATGATGCCCCGAACCCTTCTGACCACCCTGCTCGCCGCCTTCCTGACGGTCCCCGCTCTTGGTCAGAGCGGAGGTTCTGGGATTGATGCATCCATCCTCAGCGCAACCGGTGCGTTGAACGCTGCGCAGAAGACGAGCGTCAGCGCGTACACCGCCCGCTCGGTTGAAGCGATTCAGTCGGGAACCGACCAGAAGGCCATCGACGATGCTCGTACTGCGCTCGTCAAGCCCGCGCGCGATCCAGGCGCCACCCCCGCATTCCGCAAGGGATACGGCGCGATTCTCGTTGCCGAGCTCGGTCCAGTCGCGAAGGGCGCAGACCTGCGCCGCGCGGTTGTTGCGATGCAAGTCCTCCGCTTTACGCGCAGCTCCGATGCCATTGACGTCATCGTTGAATGCGCAACGCCAACCATCGAGTCCAATCCCGGCAAGCGCATCGCGGCCGGCAGCCTGCTCATCGACGCGTTCGAAGACCTCGAAGCAAGCAACACGTATTACGACCAACTCGCGCGCAAACTCCGCGAGGCCGCGGTCGCTGAGCCCGATTGGATGGCGCTGCAACAGAAGTTGAATGCGTTCGCGGCTGCAGCTCGCAAGAAGGATCTTCCCGCTGAAAACGCGCGAAATCTGCGAAAGGCGCAGGCGGAAGCGCTCGGCGAAATCGCGCGCAAGTCGAAGGGTTCGACCGCGGTTGATGACCGTATGCGCGCCGTGCAGCGTGTGCTCATCGGCCTCCGCAACGACCTCCTCGTCATGCCGCAAGCTGATCGCTCGCAGTTGGCGAAGACCCTCGCCCCTGCCCTGACCGAACTGCTCAACGCGGCGGGCGCACAGTGGGGTGCCGCGCACGCTTCGAAGGATGCGACCGCTGCCTACGGCTCGGTCGTCAATAGTTGCGAAGTCATTCTGCGACTCATTGATCGAAGCGAGCGCCCATCGGCCTACGCGGGCACCAAGCCTGACGGTGATTCGCGCGTGCTCGCGGCCGCGTGGGAATCGGGCGATTCATCGAAGTTTGATGCGGAAGTGAAGCGCTGGGCGGGAATCGTCAGCGCAGCGCCGTATCGCAACTGAGTTCACACACAGAACGAGGTTGACACGGAGAACGAGGTGCACACACGCGCGTGAGGCTCGCGGCTTTACTGCGGAGCCCGCAGAGGAGCCCACAAAGATTGTGTGCGCCAACACTTCCGCTCGGAAGTCTCGCCTGAAGGATCGACGCGACACTGCCTGCGCGTATCCTCTCGCCCGTGCGATTGCTCGCTCCGTTCATTCTCTTGGTCGTTGCACTCGCTGCGGCGATTTCGCTCGATCGTCCATTGCCGCCCGCAGATCTGGTGATCATCGAGCGCAGCGATTGTTACACGCTCGATCCGCAACGGATGAGCTACCAACACGAACTCCGCCGCGCGCGCGTGATCTACGAGACGCTTGTGAATTTGCGTGCGTCCGATTGCGCGATCGTGCCGGGTGTTGCCGAGCGTTGGGAGAGTTCGCCGGATGGTCGCACGTGGACATTCCACCTGCGTGACGACGCACGTTGGTCGAACGGCGATCCTGTCACAAGCCGCGACTTCGCGTACGCATGGCGACGCGCGATTCTGCCCGATACCGCCGCCGACTACTCAGGCCTCTTCTTCGAAATCAAGGGCGCGAAAGCGTTCTTTGAGCGACGAAAGGAACGCACGAGAGAGTACGCGGAGAAGAGTAAAGCCGGCAACGCGAGCTCCAACGATCTCGAACAACTCTGGACCGACACCGTCAACGACTTTGAGACGATGGTCGGCATCAAGACCCCAGACGATCGCACACTGGTCGTCGAACTTGAAACGCCACTCGCGTACTTCCTCGATCTTTGCGCGTTCCCGCCGTTCGCGCCGGTGCATCGTGAGACGGTGGAGAAGTTTGTCACCCACGACCCCAAGGTTGGTCGCATCGTGCAGCGACACGATTGGACGAAACCCGGAGTGATCGTGACCAACGGCGCGTACACACCGACCGTCTGGCGATACAAGCGCGATATGCGCCTCGAGCGCAATCCGCACTATTGGAACCAAGCGGCAACGCAAGCAAACTCGATTGAGTGCCGCACGATTGAGAATCCGAACACGGGTGTTCTCGCGTTTGAGTCGGGCGGTGCCGATTGGCTCACTGATCTTGGGCCGGAATACAAGACGGAAATGCTTGCGGAGCGTCGCGCGTATCTCGAACGCTTCCGCGCAGATATCGATGCTGGCCTTGCACGCGGAGGCGATCTCGATGATGTCGTCGGCGCACTTCCCCCGCCTCGCGCAGGCGAACGCCGCGACGTGCGTGGATTCGATGCGTTCGGAACCGATTTCTTCAGCTTCAACTGCCGCAAGACGTTGCCTGGCGAGAAGCCGAATCCATTCCACGATGCGCGCGTCCGTCGCGCGTTTGCGCTCGCGGTCGACAAGCAACAACTCATCGATCGCGTGACGCGGCTTGGCGAGCGCATTGCTTCGACACTTGTGCCGCCGAATTCGATCGAGGGCTATCCAGTGGTCGAAGGTCTCGGATTTGATCCCGCGCGCGCGCGCGAAGAATTGAAGGCCGCGGGTTACGAAGATCGCAACGGTGATGGCGTCGTTGAAAACGCGGCGGGCGAGAAGTTCCCCACCGTCGACATTCTCTATTCGACGGCGAGTCCGCGATACCAAAACCTCGCGCTCGCGATGCGCGACATGTGGAAGCGTGAATTGCGCGTCGCGGCAGAATGTCGCGGCAAAGATTCCAAGCTCTACAAAGAAGATTTGAAGAAGGGCAACTTCATGATCGCGCGTGGTGGTTGGTACGGCGATTACGGCGATCCAACGACGTGGCTTGATTTGCAGGGTTCAGACAACGGCAACAACGATCGCGGTTACTCGAACCCAAAGCTCGACGCGATGCTCGCCGCTGCGCGGCTTGAATCTGATCCAGCGAAGCGACTCATGATGCTTGCCGAGTGCGAACGATGGCTTTTCACCGAAGAAATGCCGCTGTTACCGATCTGCACGTACGTCACGGTCTACATGTACGACCCCTCGCGACTCGCTGGCATGAGTGGCCATCCGCGACTTGAGCAAGACCTCTCGACGCTTCATCGACGCGCGGAAGATGCTGAGGAAAATGCCGAGGAAAATGCTGAAGCAACGAGTGACCGTACAAGCGGAGGAACGCGTGACGACTTCAGTGAGTCATCGAGCGATGCCCCTCCTGCGGGAGACACGCCATGAGCAGCGAACGCCAAACGATCGCGAGTCTGCTCGCGCGACGACTTCTGCAGCTGCCGCTCATTGTGCTCGCGGTTTACACGGTCACGTTCTTGCTTGCGTGGAGCATTCCCGGGAATCCGCTTGAGAATCCCGAAGGCCGTCGTCCTCCTGCCGAAATCGTGGAGGCAATGAAGCAGCAGTACAAACTCGACGACCCCGTCGCCTTCTACTTTGACTATCTCGGCAAAGCGTCGGGCGTGTCGTGGCTTCTTGGCGTGCATCCACAGCCGTTTGATCTTGGCCCATCGTTGAAGCAACCCGACTGGAGTGTCAACGAAATCCTCGGAACAGGGCTTCCTGTTTCGATTTCGCTCGGACTCGCGGCGATGCTCATCGCGCTTTCGATCGGACTCATTGCGGGCACGATCGGCGGTCTGCGTCCAGGTAGTGCGTCAGACTACCTCACACAACTCCTTGCGATCGTCGGCATCAGTTTGCCGAGCTTCGTCATCGGCAGCGCGATTCTGATGTTTTTCGCGGTGAAAATGCGCGCGCCTGCGATCGGCTGGGGCGGCGAAACCGTGTTCGAATCATTGGTGCGTGCATCATTTCCAGCGTTCACGCTCTCACTGCCATTCGCTGCATATATCTCGCGACTCGTCCGCTTCGGCATGATCGAAGAACTGTCGAGTGACTACATCCGCACCGCGCGCGCGAAGGGTTTGCCGCGTTGGAAAGTCGCGCTCAAGCATGCGCTGAAGAACGCGTTTCTTCCGGTGCTGTCGTATCTCGGCCCAGCGACGGCCGTCGCGCTCACGGGGTCGTTCGTCGTTGAGAAAGTCTTCGCAGTCCCCGGTGTCGGGCAGCACTTCGTCGACGGCGTTCTCGGCAAGGACATCACGCTCGTGATGGGCGTTGTGCTCGTCTACTCGACGCTGATGGTTGTCCTCAATCTCGCAGTCGACGTGCTGTATCGCTTCGTCGATCCGCGGCTTGGGTGAGGCGCTTGTCATCGCGATTGTCATCGCAGTTGTCATCGCGCTTGGCGCGGCTACATCGCAGGCAAGCCTGAACGTGCAGTGCTCTCACCTACGCTCGCAATCACTTCGCTTGAGATGCTTCGCCGCTCGCCGCTTGCGGAGCCTCGGCGGCTAATTTCGCGGCCACACGCTCGAGCAAGAGGCGCTCGAGCCGTTCGTCGCGCGCAATCGGCGTCCACATCGACAAGTCACGCGGCGCGCGCGGATCATCTTTGCGAGTGACGTCTGTTGAGAAGCTGCCAAGCGATCGTGTGTACGCGGGGCCTTGATATCCCGGACGAAACTGCCGCTCGACGCTGACTGAGACACGCAACTCCAAATCGCCCGTCGCCTTCGCAACATCCGCGCCTGTTCCGCGCGAGGAACCTGGAAGAATCGGGCCCGCCAATGGCGCGGTTGCTTCCGGCGGGACCGGACGGAATCCCGCGGGCACAAACTCGAAGCGCGCGCGACGACGTTCAAATCCGAACGTACCTTCCACGACTTCGCTTGCGGTGAGATCTTGCCACGCCCACGGCTCGAGCAACGATCCGGCGGTGCGCGGTTGAGTTTCGATCGAGCCCGCGCGACGATCTGTGATTTCGGGGATGAGTCCTTCTTCGCGCGCGACGGCACAGGCCGCGTCAAACGCGCGTTCGTAGGAACCTTGATGCACGGGCACGAACTCCGGCCCCTCGGAGACGCTCGCGCAGCCCGTCGCAAAAACCGTCGCCCACAGCGCGGGGCCGATCGTTGCGGTCATCCACGCCAACCGCGCCTCGGCATTGCGAGAAGGAAGAATGTGACCTCGAACGGGCTCCGACATGGTTCGGAGTGTACCGATGCGTGCGTCCGATACTGCCGAGCACCGAAGGACGCGACCGCAAGATTTCGCGATCGGGTCCCTCACCTTCGAGAGTTCTTGGGGACTTCCTTGACCCGCCCCGCGAACGATCTACTCTGCGGACTGTGGCGAGAACCCGCGTTTTTTGGGAACGACGTCCGCTCTCGTGCGAACCGATACATCTTCTTGGCCGATGACGTGTGGCTGAGGAACGATTTCACGAGCGAGCCAAAGAACATATTCATGTGCCTGTTTCTTCGATGAGGCCAGAGGCCGTTCGACTTCACAGCCTCGAAGTTGAAGGCCGGCAAACTTGAGAGCCGTTAAACCTGAAAGCCTCCGCGTTACAGTCGGTGAACCACCGCCGTCCAACGTCAAAGTGATGAGCCCCAAAGATGAGTGACCAAATGAGTGATCAACCAACGACTCCGACGCAACTCCCGTCACGCGATTCTCGATCGCGCGCCCACAAAGTCGTTGCTTCGGCGCTTCCCCGCGGCACGGTCGCGCGAGGTTTGCTGGCGGTCGCAGCGCTTGCGGCGGTCGGAGGCATCGTTGGTTCGGTCGCCGCTCGTGGCGGCACTGGTCAGAAGCAGCTGCCCACGACCCCAAATGACTTCTTCCAGCCCGGCACCCAACCCGAGCCAAACCCTGATGTCTTTGCGCCGATCATCGGCGGCATCAACTGCCAGTACTGCCACTCCGACTACGGCGACCAAGTCGCGCCGTACGACACGTGGATCACGAGCCTCATGGGCCAAAGCGCGCGCGACCCTGTGTGGCACGCTGCGCTCGCCATCGCGAATCAAGACGCGAACGTGGGCGGCGAAACTTGCATCCGCTGCCACTCGCCCGCTGGCTGGCTTTCTGGCAAGTCGGAAGACGGCAAGATCGATGACTTCGGCGCCGAAGATTTCGATGGCGTGAACTGCAATGCATGCCACCGCATCGTGAATCCGACGCTTGGTCCTGAGAGCGCTGTCGGCTACCCCGGTGACCCAGCGCAGCCCGACGTTCCAATCATCAGCGCACTCCAATCGCAAGGTCTGATCCCCACGGGTGCCGGCAACGGCCGCTATGTGGTTGACCCCGAAGACAACCGTCGCGGTCCGTTCAGCGATGTCCCGGTCAACCTCCACGGTGGCTCGGTGAAGTTGATCACTTCGCCTTACCACCGCTCGAGCGAATTCTGCGGAACCTGCCACGACGTGAGCAATCCGCTCTACACGAAGAATCCGAAGACGGGCGAGTATGTCCTCAACTCGTTGGGTTCAGCGCACCCGACGCAGAACCCGATGGACATGTTCCCTGAGCAGCGCACCTACAGCGAGTGGCTGAACAGCGCGTACGTCAACGGCGTCGAGTACGCCGATCACCGCTACGGTGGCAATGATGCCGATGGCGTCGTTTCGAGCTGCCAAGATTGCCACATGCCGAAGGTGATTGCTGGCGGTTGCCGCTTCTATGAATTCGGCGAGCCGTGGTTTGAGCGCACCGATATGCCGCAACACTCGTTCGCCGGTGCGAACACGTGGGTTGTGCAGGCAATCCGTGAGCAACTTGGCGCCGATGAAGCCGACGCACTCGGCCTCACGCAAGACCGCATCGATCAAGCTTCGGCGCGCACGATTCAGATGCTGCAGAACGCTTCCGACATGCAAGTCACGCAAGAAGGCTCGCAGATCAAGGTGCGCGTCGTGAACGAGTCGGGTCACAAGCTTCCAACGGGTTACCCCGAAGGTCGCCGCATGTGGCTCAACGTCAAGTTCACTGACGCAAGTGGCGCTGTCGTTGCGGAACGCGGCGCGTACAACAGCGCGACAGCGCAACTCACGACGAAGGACACGAAGGTCTATCAAGCGAAGCAAGGCATTTCGCCCGCGGTCGCGAAGTTGACCGGCATCCCCGCTGGCCCCGGCTTCCACTTGGCGCTCGCGAACAAGGTCTTCTCCGACAATCGCATTCCGCCGCGTGGATTCACCAACGCGTCCTTTAACGCGATTGGCTCGGGCGCTGTTGGATACACCTACGCCGACGGTCAGCACTGGGATGACACGCTCTTCGAAATCCCCGCTGGCGCAACGGGCGCAACGGTGACCCTCTACTACCAGACGACCACGAAGGAGTACATCGAGTTCCTTCGCGATCAGAACTACACCGACACAACCGGCCAAACTGCATACGACCTCTGGGTCGAAACCGGCAAGAGCGCGCCGGTTGCGATGGACGCGGCGACGGTCAAGTTGTCTGCAGGAAACCCTGCGGACTTGAACGGCGACGGCTCGGTTGATGCGAGCGACCTCGCGATTCTGCTCTCGAATTGGGGCGGATCGGGTGCTGGTGACATTGACGGTAGTGGCACGGTCGATGCGGGCGATCTCTCCGCGCTCCTCAGCGCGTGGGGTTCGTAAGCGCGAGAAACTCGAAGAACGCGACTCTTCACTGGCGCGATTCAACTTTGGATCTTTCGACAGGCCCAGCACACGCTGGGCCTGTTGCTTTCGTAGGGCGTACCTCAACTCCCGTACGATGCCCGCGTGCAAACGCAGTCAGAGATCAAGGAACTTCTCGCCGCGCGCGGAATCTCGCCGAAGCATCGCTTCGGGCAGAACTTTCTCGTCGATCACAACTTGTTGCGGCGCCTCGTCGATGCGAGCGGCATCGGCGAAGGATCACTTGTGCTTGAGATTGGGCCGGGCACAGGCACGATGAGTGAGGAGATCCTTGCGCGCGGCGCTGAGTTGATCGCGATTGAGCTCGATCGCGACATGGCCGCGATTCTCCGCGAGCGACTCGCGGGCAATCCACGCTTCACGCTTCTCGAGGGCGATTGCTTGGATGGCAAGCGCGCGCTCAACGCCGATGCGCTCGCGCGAATCGCCGGACGCACATTCAAACTCGTCGCGAATCTCCCGTATCAAGCGGCGAGCCCCGTGATGGCAATCTGCGCGTCGCTCGCTTCATGCCGCGGACAATTCGTCACGATTCAGCGCGAGGTCGGTGATCGTTTGCGTGCGCAGCCAGGCTCTGGCGAGTACGGCCCGCTGACGATTCTCGTGCAAGCATTCTGTGAGGTCGAGCAACTTGCGGTCTTAGCGCCCGGCTGCTTCTGGCCGTCGCCTGACGTCACCAGCGCGATGCTCGCACTTCGTCCGCGTGCAAGTCCCGCGATCACGCGCGATGAAGCCGATGCATTCGGCGCGTTCGTCCACACACTCTTCTCCAAGCGTCGCAAGCAACTCGGCGCGATCCTCGGCCGCGCTCGCACGTGGCCTGAAGGCATCGAACCCACGCAACGACCCGAAACGCTCTCAGTCGCCGATCTCGTGCGACTCTGGCGCGCGTGAGTGCTGCGCGAATGAAAGTCGTCTTAAGCAGTGACGAGCGCGTCAAACGCGCGCTCTGAAGCCTCCAGTGCGTCTGGCCAATGCACAGACTGAGCAAGAGGATTCGCTTTGTTGGACATCGATGGAAACGACGCGAGTGCTTTCGCTGGTTCGAGACGCCACCATCGCGAAGCGA
>JBJOHQ010000276.1:0-2885 GCA_046047595.1 Planctomycetota bacterium
AGGAACTTCCAACGCGCATCGCACTTGGCGTCGATCGGAAGAATCTCGACGAAGAAGTCGAGCGGCACGCTGTCCCAAATCGGCCCGTTGGTATCGGCGCTCGTCATGAGAGGTTCATACCCCTCCTTCTCGATGCGAACGTCGTAAATGCCATGGTGCGTGATGGAGACGTCGACCGGGCTACGACCGACCTGCGTGTCGTTGAGCCACACCAGCGCACCTGGCGGATCGGTTTCGATCCAGACGCGACGTTCGACACAGCCGCCAAGAAGAACGGCTGCGATGAGCGCAATGCTCGGAACGAAGAGAGTGTTGCATCGAATCTGCATACGTCGTTCCATCGGTGGACTCAATCTCCGCGATCAACCACTGCCTCTGAGCACACTCAATCAAACTCATCGCCGCGGAACGTCGACGCGAGATACGCGTCACGCACCGCTTGATCGTTGATGATCTCGCGCGGCGTACCTTCACGGAGGTTCTTCCCTTCGTGAATGATGTACGCGCGGTCACAAATCCGCAGCGTTTGCTGCACGTTGTGATCGGTGACAAGCATCGCGATGCCATTGTCGGCGAGGCGACGCACTTCCGTTTGCAACTCTTCAACCGTGTGCGGATCGACGGCAGCAAATGGCTCATCGAGCAGCATCAACTTCGGGCGCGTCACCAGCGCGCGCGCGATTTCCAAGCGCCGACGCTCACCGCCCGAACACGTGCGTGCCTCATCCTTCGCTTTGTGCAGCAGACCGAATTGCTCGAGCAGTTCGTGCGCGCGGCGCTTTCGCTGATCGCGACCGAGCGCTTGCGTTTCAAGAATCGCAAGCAAGTTCTCTTCGCAACTCAATCGCTGAAAGACGCTCGGCTCTTGCGAGAGGTAACCCATCCCAGCAAGCGCGTGGCGATACATCGGTTCGAACGTCACATCGCGACCGTCGAACTGCACCGCGCCACCTTCGGGCGTGATCATCCCGATCGCCATACGAAAGGACGTCGTCTTGCCTGCACCGTTGCGACCAAGCAGCCCCACGACTTCACCAGCGTTCACTTGAAACGAGACACCGTCGACGACGCGTCGTCCTGAGTAGGCTTTGATGAGTCCTGTGGCAGAAAGCAGTGGCACGCGCGAAGTGTACCGACGCGCGCGCGATCAGTCTTCGCGGGTTGCCACAGCGCGATCTTCGGCCGCGCGCAATTCAATGGCGACGCGATCGATCTTGGTCGGTCCCGCAGCGACGATGACAAAGGTTGCTTCGGGCGACTCCTCCCTCTCGCCTGTCGCAGGAACACGACCGAACCGATCGAGCAAGTAACCGGCGACCGTATCGAAATCGCCATCTTCGGGAAGCGAGAGGCCCAAGCGCTCGTTGACTTCACTGATCGACACGCGGCCGTCCGCCTCAAATCGCCCGTCGCCGGCAGGAATCATGAGCGGCGGCTGCTCGTCGGCAGGCTCGTGTTCGTCGTGAATCTCACCGACGATTTCTTCGAGCACATCTTCGATCGTGCAAATACCGCTGGTTCCGCCGTACTCATCGACGACAACCGCCATGTGCACTTCGGCGAGTTGGAAATCGCGAAGAAGTTCTCCGAGCGGCTTCGTTTCGGGAACGCGGAGCGGTTCGCGAAGCATGGAGCGCAGTCGGAAATCGCTCGCGCTGTCGCCGAAAAAACGCACCAAGTCGCGTACATACAGGATGCCGACGATTTGGTCGAGACTCTCCTCGTAGACCGGCACGCGAGAGTGCCCGCTCTCGGCAAGTTGCGTGCGAATGACCGCCAGATCGTCGGTGAGTTCGACCGCTTCGATGTCGGTGCGCGGCGTCATCACGCTTGCGACCGTCGTTTGGCCGAAGACCACCGCCCGCTGCAACAAGGTCGCCGCGACTGGATCGATTTCACCTTCGCGGCGGCTGTCTTCGATCGAGTTGAGAAGTTCTTCTTCTTTCTCATCCTCGCGGAGATTGGCGCCCGTGAGACGGCGCACGACTTCGTCGACGAATCCGACCGCTGCCAAGAGCGGCCCAACGACGATGAGCGACAGCCGAATGAACGCGAGACTCGCGGCGATGATCGAATAGGTTGCGTGCCGCGCGATTGCACTCGCGACGACGCTCGTGAAGAACCACACGAGGGCGATCGAAATCAACGCCGTCGCGCTGAGGCCTTGCCACGTGATCCGCGAGGTCTCGCCGAAACCTTCAAATGCCACGAGGACGAGCGCGAAGACCACCACGCGTCCGACCGTTCTGAAGAGCGCGACTGCATGTGACGCTTCGTTGAGGCGGTCGAGCACCCATCGACCACCCGCGAGCCGCCCGCGACGATCCAATTCGTCTTCAAGCCCTGATCGACTCGCCTGCACCATCGCGAGGTTGAGCGCGGAGAAGTA
Organism: Planctomycetota bacterium; assembly: GCA_046047595.1. GTDB lineage: Bacteria > Planctomycetota > Phycisphaerae > Phycisphaerales > SM1A02 > QWPT01. The sequence continues at coordinate 2,390 of JBJOHQ010000276.1, forward strand.
CCCCGTGGCGCCGACCGTGACCGAAATGGCGAGAAAGAGATAGGGATTCACGCTTGCGAAAGCTCCGAGGACTCCGATTCCTCGCACCGCGTGCGAGGCGTCAGGCGTCTGGCGCTTCAGATGCGCCATCCGCCACTTTGCGAGCATACACGCTTCCCAATCCGCCTGCGGAAAGGATGCGATCCTCCTCGGCGTGGATGGCGGCGGCGGCGGCGGCGGTGTCATCGCGATAACCGCAGGCATGCAGCGTGCCGTGCACCGCGTACAGCAGGATCTCGCGTTCGACGCTGTGGCCGCGGGCGGCGGCTTCGCGTCGAGCAACGTCGACGCAAACGAAGAGATCAGCTTCGATCGGCGCGGCGGGATCAGTTTCGTCGTGCGCTGGGAAACTCATCACATCGGTCGTGCCCGCGATCTGCATGAAGCGCTGATGCGCGGCGTCCATGGCGGCATCACCGACCAAGAGAATATCGACGCGCCCAACCCGCGCGGGAAA
>JBJOHQ010000277.1:0-15176 GCA_046047595.1 Planctomycetota bacterium
CCCGAGTGCGCGTAATGCTCGAAGTAGTGGCGCGTCAACCAGCCACCACCGTGCGGCCACATGCCCCACACGGTGAGCCCGATCGGTTCGGTGAACGCCCACGCGTCGCTCGTGTGGTGCACGACCGAGCCGCGCGCTCCGTAGAGTTTTTTCGCAGAAACACGGCCGTTTTGAATCAACCGATCGGTGAACGCAAACAACGGTTCGTGGCACTCGGCGAGGTTCGTCGACTCCGCGTGCCAATAGTTCATTTGAATATTGATGTTCGTGTGGTAGTCGGCGTTCCACGGCGCTGCGAGGTGCTCGTTCCACAAGCCTTGCAAGTTCGCAGGAAGCATGCCGCCCGCGCGTGAACTTGAGAAGAGCAAGTACCGACCGAACTGGAAATAGAGCGCAAGAAGCGCGGGATCATCCGCGCCATTTCGGAATTCAGCGAGGCGCACATCGGTGGGCTTTGCTGCTTGCGGTGTGGAGCCGATGTCGAGACTCACGCGCTGCATCACTTCGCTGTAGCGCTTCGCGTGTCGCGCGAGCAGTTCATCAAACGAAAACTGCAGTATCTCTCTTGCTCTGTCTTTTGCCGTGACTTTTGGATCAGCGACACGCACCGCTGGATTGATGCCTGCGATGAAGTCCGTTGCACCCGTGATGACGACGGTGTACGCGTACGTCTCGTAGGCGGGGAAACTGCAACCTGAAAACTTTCCAAGATTTCGCGTTGGGACCTGCGCGATTTCAACGCGATTCGCATCGCGTTCATCGACTTGCAGCGAGACGCAGCCCGCATATCGCACGCCGCGATATTCGCCATTCACCGCTGTCCCATAGGTTGTCTCGAAGACGCGTTCGGTTCCGTTCAACTTCTCAAATGCGGTATCTGCTCCACCATCAACGAGTTCATCGCGACCTGAAGCAATCGCTGCGATGAGCGGATTGTCTCCCAGCGCTTCCCATCGCACGACGATCGCGTTGTCAGCCGCGCTCGCGAACATGCGGTAGCGATAGCGCGCGCCGTCGGCGGTGAATTCGGTCGTCGCAACGCCCGTTGCAAGATCAAGCGAGCGACGCACATCGGTCACCTTCTCAGCCGGCGCGCTCCAACGCGTGCCAACCGTCATGAGTGGTTGATACGAGCGCACCCAGTCGGGCGTCATGAACTCGTCTTGCATGATCTTCTGCGCACCAAGGACATCGCCCTTGAACCAGAGTTCACGCGCGCGCGCGAGCGAACCCGCGGCAGGCGTGCGATTGCGATCAATCGGTTTTCCGGCCCAAACCGAGATTTCATTCACTTGAATGGTGCCGAACTCGTCGCCGAAGACCATGCCGCCGAGTTCGCCGTTCCCGATCGGCAACGCTTCGGTCCATTTCGAAGCGGGCTTGTCGTACCAGAGTTCAAGTGGCTGCGTGCTCGCGTGGATGGCGGGAACTTGAGACGGAAGAGGCGCATCCGCCGCGCGTGCCTCACTCGCGGGGGTACCCAGTCCGACGACTGCGACACACGCGATGCATACTGCACGCAGCAACGATGGGCCAATGCGATCAAAGTGCGTCAACATGAAGTTTCCTTTGGTTCTCGAGATCAGAGCCAAGATCGTAATGGAACCTCTCTGAATCGAGTCGTTGAGAACGCCGCCGCGTTACAGTGCGCCACACAATCGGAGATTCCACATGAAGTCGACATCGCTCGCCGCCACCATCGCGTTCGCCGCATCGATTCCGTTTCTTGCTGCGCTGCAAAGCGCGCCTTCCAACGAAGCACCGAAGTTGGCTCCTCCAAGCGGAGGCCAGAAGTTGGGCGCGACGAATCAGCAATTCATGAACGACGGCACGCCGATCAAGGTCGAAGACAAGATCATGCTCTTCAACGGCAAGGATCTCTCGGGTTGGAAGGCGTTCGTGCCGGATCTCTCGAAGGATGGCAAGGATCCGCTCTCGGTTTGGACCGTGAAGGATGGGGTCTTGCAATGCGCGGGTCGGCCGATTGGTTACATCCAAACCGAAGCGCTCTACGACAACTACATCCTCGAACTCTCGTGGCGATTTGATCCAGCGAAGGGCGAGGGAAACTCGGGCGTGTTGCTTCGAACGATTGGCGAGGACACGGTGTGGCCGAAGTCGATGGAAGCGCAACTCCACTCGAAGAACGCGGGCGACTTCTGGAATATCGGCGAGTACAAGGCGACGGTCGATGCGAAGCGCACCAACGGTCGTCACACAGTGAAGTTGCGCGACACGAACGAGAAGCCGCTCGGTGAGTGGAACCACTACCGCATCGTTGTCAACAAGGGCACGATTGAGTTGTGGGTGAACGGGCTCTTGCAGAACATCGCGACAAACGTCGAAGTGAACAAGGGCCGTATCGCGCTTCAATCTGAAGGCGCGTACATCGAATTCAAAGACATCCTGCTGCGCCCGATTGCCGAGTGAGGGCATCCTGCATCGCAAACGGTTGCGATGCATGATTGATGATCTGAGTGCGTACGCCATCCGTTCTGATGGCTGCTGACATCACTGCGTTCGATCAGCAGTCATCGGGCACCCGTGTTTCTTTGCTCGCTTTGGCGTCGATCACGCGTGTGCCCGCTTTCGCGTGCATGACGCCAGAGAGAGCCGCAACACGCGTCAATACACGTCCGGCCGTTCGTACAACTCCGCGCCGCACTCAGGGCAACGTCCGCGCAGCAACGACTCGCGCGCGTTGTAGCCACAATTTGGGCAGTGACTTCGGTCGATGCGTCGTTGTCGCACGATCGTTCGACTGCGGCGATAGACGTACCACCCGAACCGCAGCGGGGCGATCACGATCGCCGACGCAAGCGCGAGCAAACACCACCAAACTCCGATGGAAAATGCCCACGCGACGAGGTGCGTCGACTCCTCGGTGTTCGTGCGCACGACCCCGGCGCGCGCCGCAAGCGGCGCGGCGAGAGCGCGATACTTCTCCTCGAGTTCTTCGCGTGCGGGGCCGAAGAGTGTGAGTTTGGTTTCCGTTTGCCACACGACATCGCGCGTGGCAAAGGGCCAACCAAACCACGACGTGCGCTGCACGAAATCGACATCGACATACGGCGTGACACCAGGCCAAGGCTTCGCCCTTTCATCGCCTTCCATGGCACGCGCACGCAACTCGACATCTGCGCCCTCGGTGTAGAGCCGTACCGCAAGCAAGGGCGTCGATTCCTCGACCACGCGCGCACGCTCCATCATCAAGACCACGAATGGGCTGACAAGAAGCGCCAAGACGAACGCGACACTTTGTGCGCGATCGAATGCGTTGCGTTCGACACGCCGCGAGTGGCGATCGATCTCACGCAACTTGCGTTGGATCTTTCGCAGCGCCATTCATGCCCTCGCTTGTTTCGCCGCCCAAAACGCGCGCAACATCGTGGCGAATTCCTCGCCTTGGCCTAGTGCAACGCTGGCATCACGCGCTTCGAGCATGGCCGCTGCATCGCGGCCGCGCGCTGGGCCCAAATCACCCGCGCCGCGCTCCTCGATCACACGAATCCACCGCTTCGTTTCGCGCAGGGCAAGCGGTCCCTTCGAGAGAAGTTGCGCGACCAGTGCATCGACTTCCGCATCGAGCATTTCGCACGCAACCGCATGCGTCGCCAGTCCACGCGCGAGCGCCGTTTCGCCGTCGATGATGTCGTTTGAGAGTACGAGCGCACGCGCCGCTGGTCCCATGCGCGACAGGAGCGTCGGAATACTCACGGCAGGCGAGATACCGATGCGATGAACGGGGTATCCGAGTTGCGCGTCGTGCGCGACGACGACGAAATCACAACCTGTCAGCAGCGCACATCCACCAGCAAGCGCCGCGCCTTGCACGAGCGCGACTACAGGAGCATCGATCTCGCGCAAATGCGCGACGCACGCAGAGAGGCCGACGAGCAATTCTTCGACACGCCGTGGTTCTTCGGAGCAACGAGCGAGATCGAATCCTGCGCAGAAATGTGCGCCTTCGCCGCGCAACACGACAACATCGGAGTGTCGCGCATCAACCGCCGCGCGCGCTTCGATCAAGCGTTCTTCCAAAGCACGAATCGCCTCCGCATCGAGTGCATTGCGCTTCGCGGCGTTTCTGAGCGAAATCGTCGCCACGCGACCGCTCCGAGAAATGGTTGGTTGCGTGGAAGATTCGTCCATGGCGGCGTCGAAAGTTGCTGCGAGAGCGAACGGCGCATTTGTGCCGAAATGCACAATCATCGCGCGTTTTACGGTTGGGCGACGGCAGCGTACGAGATCGCCAAGCGCCGCGGTCTACGAGAGCGCTGTGATGAGATTCCTACAGATTGCGTCAAAGAGGTGCGAACCGCTTCACGAGTCGCGCGTATGGACCGTGTCCGGTATGCGACATCGGACGCCACAAAATCGGACTCCACCACCAGAGGAGCCCGGCGGAATCAGGAGCCGTGCGTTGAAGGTTCGCGCGCTCGTCACCGAGTTGTTCGGCTTGAAGAACGACGCAAGTTCAGCAGTGCTGAAAGCCCTCACCCGCACACCTCGCAGACGACTGTTTAGGGCGTAACCGATCTTCGCCTTGAACAGGAGGGCGCTCCCGCGCAACTCCCTCACGGGGTTCTTCGCGTGCTTCCGCCGGGCTCCTTTCGGAGTTTTCGAGCTGAGAAACCGACGCGGGAAACCAACTCGGGAATTCACGCGGGAAGCCACGCGGGGAAGCAACGACATTATTCAGCCCGATCAACCGGCGGCGCGGAAACCGTCGGTTGGTTGTTTTTGGGTTGGTTGTTTTTGGGTTGGTCGCTTTTGGGTTGGTGGTTGTGGGAACTCGTATGTTTCGGCGTAGTTCACGCAGATCCACGCAACCCCACGCAACCCGCGCAACCGTCACTTCGCGGCGAAGCGTGTCCACGCAGCGCGATCGAACGTGAAGAGTTGGCCCGCACGGTGAGGCACGCCACGCTCAAAGATCGGCAAGGCCTTGATCGGACCACTTTCAATCACGTCGTGGAACTGGCGTCGGAAGTTGCCGCGGTCAAGCGGGGCGCCGAGCAAGCGCTCGTAGAGCTCGCGCAGCGCGGAGAGTGGGAACGGGTCGGGGAGCAATCCAACGAACAGCGGAATCTCGGGTTCGCTCGGCTCGGGTGAAGCTCCCGCCCCAAGTGCTTGTTCGAATGGGCTCCGGCCGTTGAAGCCGTCGGTTTTGCGGAAAAGGACGTGGCGAGGGAGCAGTCGACGAGTCAGGGCGTCGGCGAGCGTGACATCAAGGAACGCATCAAATGCGCACGACAGAATGGAACGTGCGCCCGCGTCGAGCGTGGGGAGCGCCGAAAGTGGCACGAAGTGCTCTTCCGCTTCCACCGACTTGTTGATGCCACTTTGGGAGGCGAGCGGCCGGGCAATCGCCCAAGAAACGATGTGCATCGTCGAAGTGCTGTCTGGATTCGCAATCACTCGCACGCCCGCGGACCCAACCCGCACGATGTCGGCGATTGGCACGCATTTTCCAGCGGCGATGCGCGCGGCAGCATCAAGCCCCGCATCCAAGGCAAGCGCGTCGGGGCGCGCGCACGGAACCGTGCGTCGAAGCCCAGCACCCGATTCAACGCGCGGAAGACCGACGCACAGTTCTTCGCGCAGCACACGGAAAACAACCGTGCTCGCCGTGACGGCGTAATCACGAGTGGTCGCTTCGCCAACACGGACGACGGGAGATTCGGAGACAGTCGCTGCGCCTTGCATGGGGGGCGATGATACGGAGAAACTGACTCCTTGCGGAGGTTCACGGACCTTCCGTTTGGCGCAACTGTGGCGTTCCGGCCGTATCCTCGTCGCCGATGTCGAACCCAGCTCCTTCAGCACCTGCTCACACCGTCTCGGGCTCAGCCAAACGACTCTTCTTGATCCGTCACGGCGAGACCGAGTGGAGTTTGAGCGGGCGGCACACGTCGCGTACCGACATTCCGCTGACCGCAGAAGGTGAACGCCGCGCCGCGCTGCTTGCGCCGGTGTTCGCACAGCATCCATTTGGGCTTGTGCTCACGAGCCCCCGCACGCGCGCGGTGCGCACCTGCGAACTTGCAGGGCTGCTGCCGAGCGCAATTCGGATCGACGAGCTTCGCGAGTGGGACTACGGCGACTACGAAGGTCGAACGACGGCCGCAATTCGCGAGACCGATCCGTCGTGGAACCTCTTCCAAGATGGCGTGCCAAACGGCGAGACGGTGGAAGACGTCGCGGCCCGCGCCCGCCACGTCATCGATCGCGCGCTCGCCGTGCCTGGTGATGTTGCGCTCTTTAGCCACGGACACATGCTGCGTGTCCTCGCGGCGACCTGGCTGCGGCTCGCCCCCGAAGATGGCGAGCGCTTCTACCTGGAGACTGGAACCGTTTCGATCCTCGGTTTCGAGCGAGAAACTCGCGTGATTCGCATGTGGAACGGTCGTGCATAAACCCCTCAGCGGGCCGTTCGCGGAACACCTCAATGCATTTTCGGACGCTTGAGTCGTCTGCGGCGGCGTCGCGGGGCAGAGAAGAACCGCGTTCGGAGCCGTAGGCGGGCACTGTCCCGTTTCGCCCCTCTCGCGACCGCGGGAAAGTCGCGGAAACACGAGAGTTTCACGCGAATTGTCGGCTCCGGCCCGCGGCCGCGGCAACAATGCCGCGCTCCGACAGATTGCCTCCAAGGGAATGAAACGCAGGGTTTGACCTGACGTCTTCTGATGTCGCGTGGATCGCGGGTCAGACACGCTAGACCACTGCGGGCTGTTTCGAACAGGTGGCGAAGCGGAGCGGTATCGGGGAAGCGCGAGAACGCGTGAGAAAGAACGAGACCGAACGAGAAGGCACGAGACAGAACGAGCGAGTCACAGCGAGCAACATCGAGATTGAGGGACCTGTCATGCAACTCACCGACTACACACTCGCCCACGCACGCACCAAGGTGCGCGGCATCTTCTGCCTCGAGACCGATTGGTCCGAAGTACGCTCGTCGCCGTCGGTCGAGCCAATGCTTGCCCTTTTGAAGAGTTCACCGCTGTCGGTGCCGTTCGTGCATCGCAACGTCGTCACGCTCGACGCGTTGGACTACTACTTCAAGAAGTGGACGCAGCGTCGTCACGACGATCTTCCGATTCTCTACCTCGCGTTCCACGGCATCGAGGGTGAAGTGCAGTTTGGCGATCTCCGTCGTCGCAGCGCGCGCGTTTCGCTTGATGCGCTCGAAGACTCGCTGCGCGGCAAGTGCCAGGGCCGTGTGATTCACTTTGGCTGCTGCCAAACGCTCGGCGTAAGCCAGCGACGTCTGCGTCGATTCATCGATGAAACAGGCGCTCTTGCCGTGAGTGGGTATGAGCGGGATATCGATTGGGTGCGCTCGGCCGCGCTCGACTTCTCGCTCTTCGCGAGCATTCAACAGAACACGATGACGGTGCCCGGGCTCCGCGCGGTGCGCCGTCGCATGCTCTTGCGACATGGTCGTGAGATTCGCTCGCTCGCGTTCCGCATGATTCTGCGCGAACGCCGCGCGTAATCACGCGGCGCGCGTCACGCGTCAACTCTCGCGACGCTTCACGCCTCCACCGCGTCGAACATCTTTCTCGATCGGCGAATTGGCCTTGGTGCCGCGAAATTGCTTGGAATCATGTCGCGGTGCGCGCATCTTGCGCTTGCGAGCGGCTTCTTTGAGGCGCTTCGCTTTTTCTTTCTCCGCGCGTTCCTTCGCGTTGAACGCTTCGATCACCTTCGCTTCTTCGAGCTTCTTTCGCCCGAGTCGCACGCGATCGGTGTCGCGCATGAAGGTTTCGATGTTCTCAGGAACGGGCACGGTTTCCCACGTCGGATTGGCGAGCGTGATGACCGAGTCCCAACGCATGCGCTCTTCGGGCGCGACAAAGGTGATGCTCGAGCCTTCGCCGCCGCCGTGGCCTGCGCGACCGACTCGGTGAATCCACTCTTCGGGCGACATGGGGACGTCGTAATTGACGACGAGACGAATGCCCGGCACGTGCAAACCACGCGCGGCAACATCGGTCGCGACGAGCACGCGACAACGGCCGTGCGCGAAACTCTCAAGCGCTTTCTCACGCTGTAACTGCGAGCGATCGCCGTGGACGACGGCGGTCGAAACATCATGTCGGCGCAACGCTCCAGCAACCCAACCCGTTCGTCGACGCGACGCGCAGTAGACAACGATGCCGCGTCGCAAATCCTCCGCCGCGAGAATCGAAAGAAGCGTCGGCACTTTCTCTTCTTCGTTGAGAAGCACGCGTTGGTGCGTGAGGTGCGCGGCGGCAGCATTGCGCACGCCGACCTCGATTTTGCGCGGCTTCGCGAGCCGCTTGTGGACGAGATCTTCGACTTGCCGCGGAAGCGTCGCCGAGAGCAACCACTTCGCGCGACCTTCTGGTGCACGCGAGAGAACCCACTCAACTTGCGGCAAAAAGCCCATATCGAGCATGCGGTCCGCTTCGTCGCAGACGACATACATGAGATGCGCGAGGGTCATCGCGTCTTCTTCGATCAACTCGCGCGCGCGGCCAGGCGTTGCGACGACGATGTCGACACCACGCTTGATCGCGTCCACCTGAGGCGCGAGCGCGACTTTGCCGTACACAGCGACCACTTTGAGGAGCGAGCCGCGTACAAGCGTGCGAATTTCTTCGGCGACTTGTTGCGCGAGTTCGCGCGTCGGCACAAGTACGAGTGCGCGCAATCGGGTGCGCGGATCGCGACGACGACCACCAGTTTCGACAGGCTTGTGTCGAAGGAGAATGTCTGCGAGCGGAATGCCGTACGCGAGCGTCTTGCCGGTGCCGGTTGGTGCGAGACCCACGAAATCGCGCGTGGGTGCCGCTTCACTGACCCCAGATGCTTCGCCCGCCGCGAGGACCTCCGGAATGAACGCCGCTTGGATCGGCGTCGGGGACGTGAAACCCATCTCAGAGATCCCGCGCAGCACGAGTCGGTGGAGCGAGTCGGGAAAGGCAGGGTTGCTGACAGAAGAGTCGTTGGAGGCACGTTGCGATGCAGTCACGCGGGAAGTATCGCAGAATGCGCGCCATGTCGACGCCACTTCCACGCGCCACCACGTCGCTCGGTCTGCACAGTGCCGCGGCCGTCGTGTTTGGGGTCATCGCGACGGCGTTGATGACCTACGTTCCCTTGCAGCAAGTCGATCGCGGACGAGGTGCGCAGATTCGACAGATCTATCGCGGCGAATACGCATGGGTCAACGCGCGCGACGAGGCGTTCGGGCTCGCGTGGTCGAACCTCCAACTCTCCCCAACGCGCATGACGACGCCGCTCACCGACGGCGATCTCCCAAGTTGGGCCGAACCGCCGCCGCCGCCCTATCCCGACGTCCAATTTCTGCGCATCGGGACGCTCGCGTCAGGTTGGCCTTTTCCGACGGTCGCCTTCCGTTGGACGGTGACGACGACCAAACGCAACTTTCCCATCCACGCCGAACTCGATGATGGCAACACCAGCATCAGTCACGCGGCGGAGAGCGTTCTCACGGGCGGACGAGGCGGGGCGCCCGAAGAGCGGCGCGTTCTTTGGGTCGGTGCGCTGGCGAACGTCGCCACCTTCGCGACGGCGGCGTTTCTGTTGCTCACACTCGTTGCGCGCATGAAAGGTCGCGCGGGCTGAGCGTTCACTCAACGGGCAGATGCGGCAAGATCAGAATGACGAGCACGTAGAGCGCGACCGCGAGGCCGACCATGCCGAGCACGATTTGTGCGGCCATACGCAGCGTTTCGCGCGGCAATTGATCGAGACTTTCGACCCGAATCGCTTTGTAGGCGAGCGAAACGCCGAGCGACATTGGGATGAGCAGCAACCACCACCAATGCTGCGCGTTTGGCGCAGGCTGGAGGAAGGGTTTCCACGCCAGAATGGGGGAAAAGCTCGCGGCAGCGTCGGAAACGAGTGCAAAGAGACTCACGCCGCACCTCCCGTGGAAACCGTTCGGTTCGCGTCTTCGGCACGACGACCACGCATCGAACTTCCAGTCGCGCGATCACTGCGCGGCGCGCGCACAAGTGCGTCGAGGATGACGCACAGATTCATGAGTCCCGCGAGGAACACAAGAAACGTGCCGAACTCGTTGGCGTGTGCGAGGCCTTTGAACGCACTCGCTTGAGGTGTCTGGTTGAGGACGGACGGCGGCAGTGGGATCATCGGCGCTGCTGAACCAGACTTCAGGAACGCGGTGTTCGCCGAATCAACCGCGAAGGCGATTGGCCCACAGACGGCTTGGCCGAGGAACCAAAGCCGATCTTCTTTGCGGTCGATCGCATCGATCCCGCCGACGAGGACACCTGTGACAAAGAGAAGAAGGACGCCTGCCATCGCGGCGATGCCTCGGCGGGTGTTGCCGTTCACCAAGTGACCAAGGCCCGGAAAGACCCAGCCCGCAAGGGCGGCGATGGGTTGAAGAGATACTGATTCCTTCTCGGTGGGCACAATTCGTCCTTGTTGGGCGACAGTCGAGATCGTTCGGTCGACCTGCTCAGCGGATTTGGAGGCAGTTCGCGTAGGTAATCACTCAAGTCGGCCTCCCGAAGGGCCGATGGGTCGCAGTGTAGCGGTCGTGCGCGTGCACGCCGTGGTCGCGTCCTTGGCCCCAACTTTGGGCGCGACCCACCGCGCGGTGAACGCACGGTTTCGTTCCGCGCACCGCAACGTGTGTCGATCGAGCGCCCGACTCAAAGCCCGACTCAAAGCCCGACTCAAAGCCTCGACTTAAAGCCTCGACTTAAAGCCTCGACTCAAAGCCCGACTTAAAGCCTCTCGTGACCGATTGGAGCAACCATGGCAGGCAGCCATTCCGAACCGACCAACCCCTCCAACCGCGATGCTTGGGCACGCGAAGGTGTGTCGCACGAGAACCCCTTGCACGCCGTGGATCCGCGTTCTGGGAGTGTTGTCGACCGTCGATCTGGCCTCGATCGTCGTCGTGGCGAGGTCGCTGATCCGACCAATCTCGAGCGTCGGCGCGGCCCGGGCCGCCGCCTCAGCGACTTCGTGCGCGATGCCGAAGAGGGCGAGATGAACAAGGAACAATTCATGTTCTTGATGGCGATCGACGCCTTCAAGCGCGTGAATGGCAAGACTTTCCCAGCGTGGACGGATGTTCTCGAGATCATCCGCAAGCTCGGGTATCGCAAGACGATGCCGAGCGAACTCAATCTTGGCGGCCGCGCGGAAGACTGGCGCGAGCGCGCCGATGCGCCTGCGAAGACGACCCACGCCGAAGATCTCGACGATCGCCGAGAAGACCGTCGCGCGGCGTAAGCGGTCGTGATTCTCGCGGTCGCCGTCGATACGAGCGCGGTGCGAAGCAAAGCGCGAGAGGATGGTGTCGGGCGAAATGCGACGTGTCGTGTGGCATCACCTTTGGTGATGGCGACGCGAGGCAGTCGGGCGAGATTCAACGATGTTCGCTTGGCGCGTCATGCGTGCTACCGAATCAAGCCACTACCTCCTGCTTCGCAGGGGGGTAGTGCCACACGGAGCGACCAACGACTCCTCCATCAACCGCTCAGGCTTCGCTGCGCTCCGCCTTCGGCAACGCATCTCGGCCCCCGACGCTTTCAATTTGCGATTCACTCCGAGGGGAGCTGGCCAGAGCTCAATCATGTCGCCGCTCGCTCCAACACGCTCACGCACGCCCTTCCAGCACGTCATCCCCTTCCAGCACGTCATCCATCGAGTACCAACCTGGCGCACGACCTGCGAGCCATTTGGCGGCGCGCAAGGCACCCGCGGCAAAGAGGTCGCGTGAAACGGCTTGATGCATGATGTGCAGCCGTTCGGAAGGCCCCGCAAAGCGAATCTCATGCTCGCCGATCGTGTCGCCCGCGCGAATGGCGTGGATTCGGTCGGGTGCGACGCGCATGCCGCCTTCGCCAAGCGAGCTTGCAAGCGCGAGTGCGGTGCCTGACGGAGCATCCTTCTTGCGATCGTGATGGCTTTCAACGATGTCGACCGACCACTCGGCTGGCCCAAGGAGTTCCGCCGCCAAGCGCGCGAGGCGACGCGTCACAGCCACACCGAGCGAGGTATTTGGCGCGACGAGGACCGCGTGAGAAGCCGAAAGTGCCTTCAGTTCATCCTTGACGGCGTCTGGAAGCCCCGTGGTACCGACGAGCAGCGCCGCATGCGTTGACTTGGCGATCTCAATCGCCGCGCGCGTGCCTTTCTCTGATGAGAAGTCCACAAGCACCTTCGCGCGATGGGCAAGTGCGCGTTCGCCCGCGTTTTCTCGATGAAATCGTGCAACAACTTCGACGCTCGGGTCGCTTGAAGCAAGCGCATCGATGCGCGTTCCCATGCGTCCACCAGCCCCGATGATGGCGATCTCAAGCTTCATATGCGTCTCCCTTTCCTACGCGATCGTCTTCGCATGATGAACGCGAGACATGATTCGCGTGGCTCCGACAAAGATGAGTTGCGCAACGTTTCCGACACAACTCAAGAACTTACATGCACTTTTCTGTCAAGCCACTTTCCACATGTGGCCGATGTGTGTATAACTCCATGAGGTTGCAGCTCAGTTACGCCGGCTGCATCCTCACTCCGACACCAAGAGCGTAACCAACTCAAGGGAGCCAACCATGGCTGCTAAGAAGAAGGCCGCAAAGAAGGCCGCTAAGAAGACCGCGAAGAAGGCTGCTAAGAAGACCGCTAAGAAGGCTGGCAAGAAGACCGCCGCCAAGAAGTGAGCCCTTCGCAGTGACTGGCGAAAGCCAGTTACATGAACGATGCATGGAGGCCGCCGAAAGGCGGCCTCCGGCATTTTTAGGCCGCTGCGCCATCTCACACGCGCGCGGCTTTCTGGTTTGTATCGCGCGGCTTGGCTCGTTTCGACGCGGATCATTCCCCCCATTTTCCCCGATGAAAACGTGGGTTTTGGTGCGCCGTTGCCGCTTTGGTGACAAGGCGGCAATGCTCAGTGACGCAATGCTCCGTCTTGTGTGATGCACGATGTGCTGCTCATCGAGTGACGACGATCAACGCGTCGCGACTTCAGGGCAACTCGACCATGTTGCGGAGTGCATGAGGCGTTGCGGAGTGGGCTTTGCGTGCGCAACTCGCGATGCTCTCCTTTAAGTCATGTGTATCGTTCGCTATCATCGCGCGCTCGTGCGAAGAAATGCGCAGCGCGCCGACACGCGCAACTTCATCACGCGCAACTTCGACACGTGCAACTTCAAGATCCGCAACTTCTAGAGCCGCAACTTCACGACCCGCAACTTCACGACCCGCAACTTCACGACGCATGCTTGACGCGACGCTCACAGTTTCCTGAACCCGTCATCGAACCCGTCATCGAACCCGTCCTCAATTCCGTCCTCGAGCACGTCAAGCATTCCGAGAGAGAACTGATCCGCCATGGCACACGTCATCACCGAACCCTGCATCGGAACCAAGGACACCGCCTGCGTCGAGGTTTGCCCCGTCGACTGCATCCATCCGACCAAGAAGGAGGGGGAGTACGGGGTTCAACAGCAGCTGTACATCGACCCTGACACCTGCATCGATTGCGGTCTCTGCGTCGACGAATGCCCCGTGCAAGCGATCTTCCCGCAGGACGATGTGCCCGCCGAGTGGCGCAAGTACATCCAGATCAACGCTGACTTCTTCAAAAAGTGAGTCGCGCCGCGGGAAGTGAGTCGCCTCGCGGGAAGTTCGTCGCGGGGCCATACCCCCGAGCCGCGTGAAAGAGCGTAGATCGCGACAGAGTCGCAATCGCGCTTATTCCCAGGCGGTTCCGTTGACCTCTGCGTAGAGCACCCGGGCAGCTTCATCGCTTGCCGTTTCCGGCACGCGCGCCCGCACAATCCCTTTCATCGGGTTGTACCAAAACATCGCGCCGCGCCCGCCACGGAACGTCGGATCGCGCGGGTGATCTCGGCCAAACTCAAAGGGCGAGGCGCACTCGATCCACGGAGCGCACTCGCTCGCGAGCGCATTGCATGGCGCGCAATCGTCAAACCACGCCTGTTGAACTGCCTCGGGGTGACCAAACTCGTTGAGTGGTGCGTTGCCGAGCGTCGCGCGAATCCCTATCTCAGCCTCGATCTGAGCAATGGATGCACGTGTGGACTCGACCGCGGATCGCTCGGCGAGTGCGGTCTGATGGGCACGAAGACCAAGGAACAGGGCGCCGGCCACCGTGCCGATGATGAGGAAGTCGATCGAAAGCCGAATAGGTCGCATTGCGGGTTGGCTTCTGCTCCTTTGCCCTCACAACGTAAGACTCATCCAAACCGACGCGTCGTGCACGCTTTGTCGAGTGCCGCGCGTGTCCGTCTCACAGAGGTGGAGATCGGCTCAATCTGGGTGCCACTTTGCTCTGTTCTCGCCCGCGGACCGCGTGGGCGCGGTGCGCCTGCGGGCTGTTTGGTTTGAAACGGTTGCGCGCTCGGCAAGATCGGCGAGGGAGGATCGTCGGGCCTGATAGCATCGCGCGAATGACCTCAGTTCCTCGCGAGAATCCGATTCACGTCCGCATGCTTCGTTGCGGGATGCCGCTCCTTGTCGAGGAAATGGCGGGAGTCCGAACCGCCGCGGTCAGTTGGCTACTTCCTGCGGGCAATGCGTCCGATCCCGATGGCGAGCATGGCGACGGTTGGTCGAGTTTGCTCGCCGAACTCGCCCAACGTGGCGCGGGTGGTCGCGACAGTAAGCAATTCTCCGATGCGCTCGATCGCGCGGGTGTCCAGCGTTCGGTTTCACCCGCCGCCGTTCACATCGTGATTGGCGCGACCACGATCGGTTCGCGCATCGGCGAGGCATTTCCGCTTCTCACCGATCTCGTCGTTCGCCCGCATCTTCCAGCCGAAGCGCTCGATCCAGTGCGAAGCCTCGCGCTCCAATCACTCGAAAGTCTGCGTGACGACCCGCAGCATCGCGTTTCGCTCAATTTGCGCGAGCGTCACTTGCCGCCGCCTTTCAATCGCAACGGCCATGGCAACAAGGTCGCGTTCGAGCGCGCGGAGATTGATCCCTTGCGTGAGAGTTGGGCGAAGCGCGTGCGGCCGATTGGCTCGATTCTCGCGGTCGCGGGTGCGGTCAACGCCGATGACCTCGCGCGGCAACTCGACGGACTGCTCGCGGGATGGGAGGGAGTCGGCCCCGAAGTCGAGGCGACCGGCGAAGCGATGGGCGGCGCGCTGCATGAGGCAGATGACTCCAATCAA
>JBJOHQ010000278.1:0-3112 GCA_046047595.1 Planctomycetota bacterium
GATCGATGACGTCGCGGACCAGTTCGTGCGCGCCATTGTGATGCGAGCACAACTCGACGAAACCGCGTACATCGACGACGCCTTGGTGCGTGCGGTTGTCACAGAGGACATGCCTGCACGCATCGCGGACGAAGTCTATGGATGGGCACTCACCCGTCATCTCGCAGGACGACGTGTGACCTCCGTGACAGACAACGAGATTGAGCGCATCGATACCGAAACCGGATGGGGCGAAGTCGCGGTTCGTGCAGCACTTGGCGTCGTTGTGCGCAACGCTGCTGCACGCGCAGCGTCGCCAGCTGCGTAGACGCAACGTCTGTGTACAACTCGGGCATTCGTGTGCGTGGACTCCGTGGTACTGGCCGGAGAGGCTGCACCATTGACCACCCGCACTCGGCTTGGTCGACGACGGCGACGTTGAACAACAACGCCGCGCTGTCACATACCTTCACATCGCAGGCCCCCTTCGTCGCTCCTTCATATCGAGGTCACATCGAGGTCGTATCGAGGTCGTATCGAGGTCGTGTTGTCGGGTGCGCACTGCGCAACGATCACGACTTCTCTCGCCACTGCACTCTTATTGATCTCTATCTCTTGTCGATCTCTATCTCCAGTCGATCTTCCGTTTGCGATGTGACGCACTCCTCAACGCTCTCATCCGCACATGCCGCTTCCTGCCGCCAAACTCGGCGCGCGAACTCCCGCTCCACCACGCATCGCGAGATCCACAGTGCTTCACCTGATGCAACGTCGCCCCACGCATCGACAAGCGCGTCCATCGCGTCGTCTGAGAGATCTGAGAAGAGCGTGTCGTTCCACTTCGGCCAACCAAACCGTCGCGCGATGGCTCGCTTGATCTTCGGATCCTGAACACACTGGTCGTGTGATAGCGCGCGAAGATGCTTGCGCGCCTCACATTCCGTCGTAAACACCGAAACATCCACGCCGAATGGATGGCTGTAAAGCGCGACGAACACTTCGGGTATGCCGCGTTTCCACTCGTCGCGCTCCCACCGCGCGATCGATCGGCCGATCGCATCGGCGTAGTCGCGATAGATATCTGTCGCCAGTTCTTTCTCCGCCCGTGTGAAGCCCAACATGTTTCCCCCAATACGTCTGTAGCACCACTCTTCGTAAGTCTCGCGCAACATCGCGCGGTGCATCGCGTGGCACATCTCTCGGCACAACTCTCGGCACAACTCACGGCGCATCTCTCGCCGAGCTTCTGAAGTCGCCTCTGTGATCCGATCGGACGGCAGAACAACTCGCGCCGCACTGGCTGCGCACTTCTCCCATCGCCAATCAGTTCACTGCGACGAGCCTACCGAGAGATCAACACACTTCTCAAAAGTGTGGCACTTTTTCCACGCAGAAATTTTCGACGAGATTTCTCACAGGATTTCTCGCAAGAAGTCTCGCGAGCTTCTCGCAAGACTTCTCACGCGCTTCCCTCCGCAATCATCCGCGCGCGAACCACTCACAGCGGATAGAACTCGCGCACTCGTCTCAGTTGCGCGCGTCGCATCTCCTTTGGCCCGAGGAGATACAACGCTTTCGTCGATCCGATCACGCCACGCATTGATGATCGGCGTGGCACGAGAAGAAACTGCGAACCTTCACTCAGAACGAAGTCGGCGCAATCGATCCGCGCAACATCTTCGCGGCGAATGAAACTCCGATGGCCGGACGTTCGGATCTCAACACCCTTTGCATGAAACGTCCACGCCACGACGCTTCGCTGCGGCTCAGTGCGCGCGATCCAAAGTTTCCACACGAGAAGCAGAAACAGAATCGCGAAGAACGTGAACGAGATGTAGTCTGCGACGGAAGGTGGAGGGTCGACGTAGTTTGGGCGCATCGCACCACCGATTTGGCGGGACGTCGGGTTTCCAATCCGACTGACGATTCTGATGAGTAGGATCGTCGCGAGAAAGCCACACGATGCGGCGCCGACAATGTTGATGGTGCGTGAGAAACGAGCTTGACCAACAAGCACGAACGCGCCCTCGAGCCCTTCGGCGCCACACTCGGGGCAGAGGCTCGCGCTCTCAAGGCCCGATCGGTCGTAGCCACAGTTTGGGCACGTCGGTGTGAGCTGCGGCGACGTGGGTTGAGGCGACGTGGGTTGAGGCGACGTGGTTTGAGGCGAAGTGGAAGTTGCCGCGGCGTTCACCGCCACATTTTTCACCGGGTTCGGCGTCTCGTTCGCATCGGTTGGTTCACGCGCAGCCATCGTGGGTGATCGTACCGAACGATTGCGCGCGTCCCAATCCCATCAAAGCCACGCCCGACGCCGCGACGTCTACCCGAGGAGATCCTGCATCAATGCCAGCTCACGATCGACGTCGTCTGGGCCGATACCGTCGCGCGCGATGATGTCATGGAGCGCCGCACGCAAACGATCAACCACCTGTCGATGCACGCTCGACGCACTCGTTGGCGCGATGCCGACGATCGGCGACGCCTGCGCGTAATTCATGCCGTGGATCGTGTGCAAGCGAAACAACTCCCACCACGCCGCGCGGCCCTCCGCTTGGAGCTCCGTGCGAATGCGCTCATGCGCTTCGGTCACCGTGCGAATCGCCCACGCGCGTTCGAGCGCGAGAAGGGCGTCGGTCTCATGCAGAGACTGCGTGTTCGACGCACTCGCTGCGAGATCCGCGGCCGTGAGTTCGGCTGGATCGACCGAACGTGGCGCGCTCTTTCCCGTCGACCGTTCACTCTGCGGCGCACCGCCGTTTGCGAAGAGTTCGCGCCGTCGCCGCGCAGCGAGTGCCGCGTTGCGTGTGTGCATCAGCAAACCGTTCGCAAGCCAGCGCCGAAGCGGAAGCCCGCTCGACGCCCAACGCGCGAGATACGCCGGGTCGGTCACGCGATGCGAGAGGAAGTCGTTGACGAGATCCGCGGGCTCACCGAATGCGCGCAATTGCGACGAGCGCACGTACGCGCAAAGTGGTTCGAAGTATCGCTCGAGAATGTGCGCACGCGCGACGGGGAAGTCGTCCTCGATGCGTGTCGCGAGCCATGTGGCATGCGTCGTTGGGAAGGAACTCATGCGATGCTCGCTCGTGAAACATCTCCTCGCACACAACATGTTCGCGCGCTTCGATGG
>JBJOHQ010000279.1:0-3426 GCA_046047595.1 Planctomycetota bacterium
GAAGACATTGTCTGCAATTCGCCCGACACCTCGCTCCTGTATGACAGCTTCTTCACGATCTCGGCGGAGTGCCGTTCACAAACGGATTTGCAGTTCACGCCGGGGTTGTCATTCACGTCGTTTAACGCAGCGACGAACTCGTCGCTCTCAACCTCGAACGGTGCGATCTTCGTGGCACCCGGCACCGAGGCGTCGCGCGCGGGTGACGACTTGCGCGTGTTGCTCATGCAATTGACGACGAAGACGGCAGCGCGACCGACGGCGACCATCAATCTGACGGGCGACAACGCAGCGCAAGTGCCCAACAACGAGTGGTACGCATACGCGCTCGCGATTCCTGAGGCTGAGGTGACGTCGGCAGTCGACTGCGACGGAAACGGCTCGCACGACGCGCTCGATATCGCGGGCGGTGCGCGTGATTGCAATCTCGACGGCATTCCCGATTCGTGTCAATCGCCCGACTTGGCCGCTGACTGCGACGGCGACGGCACGCCTGACGCGTGTGAGATTCGCTTCGGCCTCGCCACCGATACCAATCTCGACGGCATTCCTGACAACTGCCAGTGTCAGGGCGATGTTGATCAAAACGGCGCCGTCAACGTCGACGATCTCCTCGAGATCTTCGCGGCGTGGGGTGATCCCTACCCAGGCGCTGCCGATCTCAACGGCGACGGCGTGTGCAACGGACAAGATTTGGTCTTGGTCTTGAGCGGTTGGGGCGCCTGCCTCTAAGGCGAGATCGATGCGACGATTCGCTTTCAACACCTTCGCGCTCGCGGTGGCGAGTGTCGCGGCGTGCGCAACGACTGCCACGCGCGCCAACGACCTGACATTGCTCGGGTCGATCGGTTCGCCGCAGGGTGCACCCTACGACGTGTTCGCGTCGGACATTGCGTTTGCCGATGCGGGCGCGCTCGTCGTTGGAATCCGAGGTGCGGACACGGTGGCACCCTCGGCGGGAGCCGTCGAGGTGTATGCACAAACCGCCGAAGGTTGGGAGCGCGTGGCGCGACCGACGCTGACGGGGATCGCGGCGGGCGATCAGTTGGGCGAAGCAGTCGCGGCCCACGGGTCGTGGTTCGCCGCGGGAGCGCCGCGCAACGACGCTCGCGGGAGCGACGCGGGCGCGGTCGTGATCGCGCGCCTGATCGACGGAGTGTGGACGCAAGCGGCGACGCTTCTTCCGCCCGCTGCGACGAGTGCGGGAGCGCACTTCGGCGCGGCACTTGCGATGACGGATGATCGACTCGCGATCGGGGCGCCGCGCGCATCAGGTGGCGGTTTCGTCGAGGTGTATCGTCGAGTCGGAGATGTGTGGACGTTCGAGTCGCGTTTGGCGAATCCGACGCCTTCGACCGCGAATCGTTACGGCGATGCGGTTGCGCTTGGCGCCGACGCGAGCGGGGTGCCACTTCTTGTGATTGGCGACCCGGCGGACGACGCGATCGCGACGGATGCGGGTTCAGCGCGGGTCTTCCGCTTTGAAGATGGCCAGTGGCGCGAACGCGCGGTGCTGACGGCGGCGAGCGCCCGCGATCGTGTGTACTTCGGGCAATCGGTGGCGGTGGCCGCGGGTGTGGTTGCGGTCGGTGCGTACGCCGAGCTCGGTGGATATCCAAAGAACGAGATTGAGGAGGCGGGCGCGGTTGAGATCTTCGCGCCGGATCCGGTCGAAGCCGATTCGTGGCTGCGCGTCGCAACGCTCGCTTCGACGGAGCCTCTTGCGTACGCGAGCTTTGGTTGGGATGTCGCACTCGAGGCGCGCAGCACGAACTCTGGCATGTCGCGTTCTGGCATGTCGTGGCTCCTTGTCGTTGGCGAGCCGGGAGCGTCTGTCGAGGGTGGAGTTGCGCAGTCGGGCCGCGTGCATTGTCTGCGTTCCTCAGATGCGTTGACTTGGGAAGCGCTCGCGAACGCGCGACTCGCGCCCTCTTCACCACAGGCCGTCTTTGGAGCCGCTGTTGCGCTTTCAGGCGGCGTCTGCGCGTTCGCTGCACCGGGTGCTGCGGTCCTCGGTTCGCCGCAAGGCTTGGCTGCGTCGCTTGATCTTTCGACCGACTGTGACACGAACGGCGTGCCTGATGCGATCGACATCGCCAACGGTGCGCGCGATTCGAATGGCGATGGCATTCTCGATGCGTGTGAGCCGCTCTTTGATGTGCCCGATGTGTATCCCACCATTCAAGCCGCGATCGATGCAGTGCCTGTCGGCGTCGCGAAGACGATCACAGTCGCGCCTGGGGTCTACAACGAGTCGTTCGCGCTGAACGGGAAGAACGTCGTTGTGCAGGGTGCACCTGAGGGCGGCACGATCCTCGATGGCACTGGTTTGACGACGGCGATTGCATCGTTGAATGGTGAGCCTGCGACGGCGGGGCTCGAGAATCTCGCGTTCCAGAATGGAATCGTCGGCGCGCAGGTCAATCCGCCGAATCCGACGTTCACGGGTGGTGGTGCGGTGTTCGGCAAACTCTCGGCTGCCTTCATTCGCCATTGCTCCTTCACCGGCTGCCGTGCGAAATTTGGCGGCGCGGTCTATCTCTTGCGCTGTGAAGTCAATGTCGACACTTGCACCTTCACCAACAACGAATCGCTCGTCGACGGTGGAGCACTGCAGACTTTCGCGTCGAGTGGAGTACTGCGTAACTCAACGTTCACTGGGAATCGCTGTGCGCTGTCGTCGGCAGGAAGCGGAAGCGCGTTGAAAGCCGTCGGGATCAAGTCGGCTGGGACGATGGTCACTCTCGAGCAATGCCTCATCTCGGGGAACATCGTGCCGAGCGCGGGAGCCGCGGTGGAGTACTACGAGAACGCGGAAGTGCTCGCGGGCACGCTGCGCGTCGTGGACACCAACATTGTGAACAACCTCGTGGACGGTGGAACGCCGAACGATGCTGCGGGACTCCGCGTGCTCGGCTCGCAGGCTGCGTGCGTGCTGTCGGACGGCACGACGATCTGCGGCAACACGCCGCGCAACGTGGAGGGGCCGTACCTCGCAGAGGGCGAGTGGACCGTGTGCGATTGCCTCGCGGATTTCACCAACGATGGGTACGTCAGCGCGGCAGACTTGTCGCTGCTGCTCACCTGGTGGAGTGTGGCGAGTCCGTCAGGAGTGGGTGACGTCAATCACGATGGAGTCGTGAATGCGGCCGATCTCTCGATGATGCTCGTCGAGTGGGGTGGGTGTAAGAACTGAAGTCACGCGTGCGAAGTTGGCTTGCGGGTCATTCGCGCGAGTGCAAGTCTGTTTTGGGCGAACTTCGAGCACGCGAACTTCAGGCACGCGAACTTACAGCACGCGCGTCACAACACCCGCCTTACAGAACCCCGCCTTACAGAACCACGCCTCACAACACCACGTCGTCGCCGGCCTTGATTTCGCGCGGAAGTGACGCGTCGGCGAGGTCATTCGCTTCGAGCGCGGTT
>JBJOHQ010000280.1:0-2559 GCA_046047595.1 Planctomycetota bacterium
TGTCGGCACTCGCGCAAGCAAGTGACGTGATCCTTTGCCAAACCGCGCTCAACGAACTGCTCGTCGAAGATCACGTTGATTCGCGTCATCTGCCCGCAACCGTCGACATGGTCGCGCAGTGGGCGCGCGCGGCCCCGCTTCTCTTGATCGAACCGGCGCTTCGATCGACCACGCGTGCGTTGATGGCGCTGCGTGACGCGCTCGTCGTACGCAACGCAGCTCAACCCGCGATGCAACCTGTGGCAACCGTCGTCGCTCCGTGTCTTCATCAACGCGCGTGTCCGATGCGCGCGAAGATCGACGATTGGTGCCATGAGGCACGACGCGTCGAGCCAACCCCGCGCGTCGCCGCGATAGATCGCATCGTCGGTCGCCGCGATGGTTGCGCGTTGTTTGCGTACCTCGCGACCGTGCCGTTCCGCGAGGGCACGCAGAACCCAGTGATTCCAGAAAGCGCCATTCGAATCGTGACCGACCCGTTGGGCAGTCGCGGAAAGACGGAGCGTGTCGTCTGCCGAGCCGACGGCGAACTGCGTTTGATGCGACTCCTCGATCGAGAATCGAGGCCCGAAAACGCACTTTTCGTCGAAGGCGAGCGCGGATTGGCGGTGACGGTGAACCCGATGCCCGCGAACGACCGTATCGGACCCGATGTCTTGGTCGCGCCGCTGGCGTCGTCCGACAAATAATGGTTTCCCTGTTCGTTTCGGTCTATGAGCGTGGACGACCACCGACTATTCTCACCCTCCAACTTCTCGCGATGCCCTTCCGACGCCACATCACCCTCTTCGCAACGATCCTCGCCTTCGCGGCGGCGATCGCGTCGGGTGGCGGCGTGGCGCGATTCGTCCACATGACGGTCGCGCACGGCGGAGGTGCCTGCGCTGCACACGTGGGTCACGTGGGTCACACGGGTCACGGGGGTCACGCGGGTCACGCTTCGCGCGGCGGCCCGTGCGATGTCGCCTTCACACCTTCTTGCTCGGGAATTCGCCAGCAGCAATCCACCGCTCTTGCGCGGTTGACTTGCGAGGACGCCACCGCTCAAGCCGAGCACACACGCACGACTCATCCGGCCGTCCCGCACAACGACTGCCCCGTCTGCGCTGAACTCGCGGTTCAATTGCCGGCTCCCGAACTCGAGAGCCCGTTTGATCTCACGGTTGAAGTTCTCGCGATCGTCCACGAGCGCGAGGCCGCACGCCAACCCAAGATCAGTGCTCCTCGCGTCTTCGCGGCGCGCCCGCCGCCAACGCTTCTCTGATGTATCGCTGACTTCCGTGCGTTTGTGCACCGTTCTTTGGAATGGACACATGCCCGACGAGGTTTTGTCGGAATTTCCGACATCTTCGATCCTTCAGATGAGTTGCGCGCCGCAGAACGCGCACTCGGAGCACACTCCGTGCACACATCTTCTCCGCATCGGCGAGCCTTCACGCTCGTCGAACTCCTTGTGGTTGTCGCAATCCTTGCGATCGTCGTTGCGTTGTCTTTCCCAGCGCTGGCGCTGCTCCAACAGCGTGCCCGCGTTGTGCATTGCTCCGCAAATCTTCGCTCGCTTCAACTCGCGTCACTTGCCTACGCGCAAGACAACGCTGGTTGGCTGATTGATGCCCGCCTCCCCCACGGCGGACACGATCAGGGAAGCGACGAGAGTTTTGTCGACGTCCTCGCTCGCCGAAACTACTGCGACACATCGCTCATCCGCTCTCCGCTCGATTCCAGCCCGCATTGGGCCATCGAGCAAGGTGGAGAGGGAATCCCAGTCAGCGGAGCAAACGGTGCACTTCGTCGTACGAGTTATGGTCTCAACAACCACCTCGCACGCGAGTTCTCGCCGTGGGCAGCGATCGACCCATCGCTTGCGACCGATCGCTTGTCGAAGGTCGCGGATCACGCTGGAACGGTACAGCTCCTTCTGATGGCGGAAACGGGTCCGTACGCAGCCGCGGATCATCCGCACGTTGAAGGCTGGGGCGCTTCGCCGCAGGCTCCAACGATCGCCTCTGCGGAAGTCTCGGTTGCGGCCGTGTCGGGCGGACGTGCGTCGCCGGAATCACAGTCGAATTGGTCGTTCCTCGACGGACACGTCGAGACGGCTTTGTTCGGCGCGATTTACGTCGACGCCGAGCGCAATCGACTCGACCCAGCTGTCAGCGCGCTCTTCTTGCGCAGCGTCGACGAACCGTAATGGGCGTCGGCCGCGCGTCGGCCAACTCGCCCATCACAAACACCCTCACCTCACAATCTCTGCCCTACGCAGAGGAGTTCAGATGTTCGAACACTCTCTCTCGCTTCAGCGCGCGTGTGCACACACGTGCTTTCGGGGCGCCTTCCGCCGCACGGCGCCAACCACGGCGATGATCACCGCGTTGCTTCTCGCTGCCCCCGCAGCGGCGCAACACTTTGACATCGGCCTCACCCTTACGGACGGCGCCATTCAGACCGAGACACTCGGAACCAAAGGTGCGACCGCGTCGCGCGTCTTCCCCGCCTACTTCGGCGATACAGGCGTCGCGCGCTTCACGTCGAATCCTGGCTTCGATGCCGCCATCGGAA
>JBJOHQ010000281.1:0-5129 GCA_046047595.1 Planctomycetota bacterium
CATACGCGGCCCAGTAGCCGCTCGCTTCATCGGCTCCGAGTCGGCGCCGCGTGGCGGGGTCCTTCGCGGCCTCTTCATCAAGCGCGAACACCAGCACATGGTGCACCACCGACGGATCGCTCGGCACGATCTGCACCGCTTGGACCCACTTGTCCGCGGCGAGGTTCGTTGGCACAAGCACGTTCTGGTAGGGCATGAAGCCATCGGCCTTCACCGCAATCGCCTCGGGGAGCTTGAACACCGCGTCAGGAGTGCCGATCTTCCATTCGCCGCTCGCAAATGTGCGCGGCAGCGGGAGATCTTTCGGATCGCCTTCGGGCTTTCCCGCCGCGATCCACGCCAGAATCGCGTCCTTCTCGGCTTCGCTCATCGAGCGGTCGTTCGCCCACGGACTCTCGAGCGCAATGCCGTCCTTGCCGTGCATCGGCGCTGCGAACCACGGCGGCATCGTGCCTTCTTCGGTGACGGCGCGGATCATCGTCGCGCGCCGCGCAACCGCTTCGTAGGAGTCGAGTCGGAACGGGCCGACGCCGCCTTCGCGGTGACACTCGACGCAATTCGCGTTGATGATGCGCGAGATGTCGCGCGTGTAGGTGACGGCGGGGGAGGCGTTTGAAGTGGTCGTTCTTGTCGTGTTCGGCGTCGCAGTTGGTGTCGCTGTCGTCGTCGCCGGCTTCGCGTATTCAATCGCGCAGCCAGGCGAAGAAGTCGCGGCGATCTCGGGCGCGCGGCCTGCAAGCAGCGCGTCGAGCGTATCTTCGAGGTACTTCGCACGCGGCGCTTCGCGCGTGAAGTTCACGCCGTACTGGTCACTCACCGCGCCGCGATAGACGAGCGTGTTGCCTGCATCAACGACGAACACCTCAGTCGTCGTCTGCGCACGCAGCGCCGACGCGATCGCGTCGGTCGACTTCCCGACGCGATCGTTGAGATAGGTGCCCTTCCAACCCATGTCGGAAACTTGCGTGCGCATCTCGTTGATCGTGTCGGTGCCGCTGACATTCACGAAGACGAACTTCACGCCGCGGTCGCGATAGGCTTGCTCGATCCGCGCGAGCGACGGGCCGAACTTCTTACAAAGCGGGCACGTTGCACTCGTGAGCGCGATCACCGTGAGTTTGTCGCCGCGGCCTGAGCGCCATCCGCGTTCGCTGCCGTCAAGCGCAGTCGCGAGCACGTCGGGCACGTACGAGCCAACGCCGAGTTCACGCGCGTCGCGCGGCGATGAAGGCGCGAGCGGCGAGGTGGGTTGTTCGTCGGAGGAAGAACCGTGCACCTGCGCCGTGGTACAGAGCGCGAGTACCAAGAAAGAAAGCGCAACATGTCGCATACGCGGAACTCGTTCGGGGCAAACTTGGTGACGGGCGAAGTTAAGCCACCCCCAATCATCACATGAGGGAACCTCTTCGCGAGCGTCCTCTCTCTACGCCCCAACTGAACGAGCCATACTGCGCCAGATTGCAGCTGCGCGCCGTTTCTTCTTGCACGGTCGTTTATCGACGTCGCCGACAAGCACCAAAGCCGAGCGCGATGAGCGTCAGTGCGCTCGGTGCTGGAACAACCGAGTCGAAGACGGCGAAGCCGGCAGTCGGGCCGTCCAGGGCCGCAAAGGTGGAAAGGAGAGTGCCGTTGGCATCGAAGTGCCGAATATGGCCGAAGATCTCCGATCCAACGAGCAGACTTCCATCAGCGAGAAGCGCAAGGGCACTTGCGCCATATTTCTCACCTGTACTCGCGAAAGTGGTCGTGAGCCCCGTCGCGAGGTTCGTACGGAGAATGTCGCCCGTCATAGAGCTCGCAATGAAGAGCCACGTTCCATCCGTCGCAAGGCCAGCCGGCCCAAAGAGCCCCGAAGTGCCATCTTCGACCACTGTCGAGACGTATTGACCTGCGGCGTCGAATCGCTTGACCGATCCGCTTCGGACGCCCGAAAGAATGTTCAAGAATTGATCGCTGACAATGAACTCACCACTCGACAAAACAGCGAGTCCAGGGCTACTCGCGAGGTTCCCGCCAGTGGTGTAGTCGGCGACCGAGACCGCGCCGCCGAGTGCATTCGTAAGTTGCCGGATGGCACCAGCCGCACCGATCGCAGGGTTTCGACCGACGAGGAGCGACGAACCTTGAAACGCCAGGCTTCCTGGTGTGTCGATCGAACTTTCAAACGTGTGAATGGTCTGGAATGTGTTGCTGGCAATCTCGTAACGCACAATCGACGGCGCCATCGAACCGCCGTTGCCCGCTTGTCCGATGTAGAGATTTCCATCGGGTCCCGCGACGAGTGCGGTGGGTGATGAAAGCGTGGTGGTGATCACAGTGCGCGTGCCAACAGGATCGTTGGAGTCGTACCGAATGAGCTCGCCCGAAAGGGCGCCAACCGTGAACACGATCGCCGCATCCGCGCGGTGGACCTCAAGAGCGAGCGCGATGCTCGCTCCCACGAAAGCGAGGACTGGGATGGAACGATGGAAGCGAGAGGTCAGGTGTTGCATGGAGCACCAAGCGTGAAGTGAGGCGAAAGGACCAAGCGGGAATTCCGCGAAACTCGGGAAGGGGAGCTTTCTTCAGCGTCGTCGCCTTCGGCCGACGAGGCCAACGACGCTCATGAACGCGATGCCACCCGGCGCTGGAATCACCGAAAATGATGCAGTATGGATTGGCCCTGGATACCACGAGGTCGTGGCCTGAGGACTCGCCCATGTGCCGTATTGAAAGGGCGTGTTGAATTGCACGGTGTAGTCGCCAAGTGCAAGTCCAGCGGTGAGGTCGATGAATCGATCCGCAGAAATCAACGCCCAATCTCTGGCATTCCCGCTCGCACCAGTCATCTCCATCGAGTAGAGATTTGAGCGGACCAGTGAATTCCCCATATAAATCCGCACGCTCAACTTCGCGGTGTGCGTGGAAATTGAGATGAAGTTCTGATTCGAGTTGCCGCTGAACGGCGGAGAGGCTCCACCCACAAACGCGTAGTTCTCGAGATTCCAGTTTTCGAGAATCAACGATTGGCCTTGCGCTGTATCGATGGTTCCGAAGTCAAAGCCATCAAGTCGTGGATTCGACAGCGCGCCAACTCCCGAAAGTGCGAGTGAGGTCGGATTGGTTGGAAATGCAAAGTGACCGGTGACTTCGTTGATACCCACTTCGGCGTTCGCAACGGAGACGAGTACGAGTGAGCCAAGGAATGCCATCGTGGGCGACGACAGCGCGTCTCTCTTCCGACGAACTGTGTGGTCTGGTGTATTCATGATTGAATCCTTCCTGTGTGCTTGCGGCACTGCTCGAAACGGGTGTAGACCGACGTCGTCCATCAATGGAACCGTGCATCGTCTGCTGAGAGTTTCAGCGCAATTCCACGAGAACTCGTGTCAGCGAGAGCAGGGGGTTCTGCGAGAAAGTTGTCGCCAAGCGCCCCGTCGCAGCGAGTCGGGAAGTTATGGGGTGTCGCTGGCCATCTCCCCGACGGTCCCTTCGACGACACATCCGACGTCATTTCCGACGCCATTTCCGACGCACCTGCATCGCGGAGCCGTGCGCTGGCGCGAGAGCGTCACTTGCGAAACTTACTCCGGCAGCAGCGGCTCGAAATCGGCCGAGTCAACTTCACCAACGAGATCGAGCAGAAGCGTGATGCCTTGCTCTTCGCGCAATCGTTGCAACGAATCGCGCGCGGGCTCGATCGTGGCGGCATGTGTGAGCGCCGATCGCATGCGCTCTTTGAGAACCCCGTTCGCACGCTCGAAACCTTCGGGATCTTCATCCGCCCAAGGCATCTCGGAAGCTGCGATCTCGAGGCTCGGGAGTGTGAGTACGACCTGCGCGCCCGAGCGCGCGAAGTTGTCGGCGTCGTCGACGAGAAATGCGGTCACGAGCCCGACTCCTGTCGCACGGAAACGCTGAGCGCCGACCAACGCCCCGAGTTCGTCGCGCACGCGGCGAGCGTTCGTAGCCGTGCACCAACGCCTACCCATTCGACTCCCGCGTATCGACTTCGAGATATCGTGCCCCCATGCCTCGTCGCCTGATCTCCTCGGGTTCCTCGTTCGAGCGTGACATCGGTTACTCGCGCGCCGTTGTCTGTGGGAACCAACTGGGGATCCACGTGTTCGTGTCGGGCACCACGGGCTTCGACTACGCGACCATGACCATCAGCGACGATGTCGCTACGCAAACCGAACAGTGCCTTCGAAACATCGACGCTGCACTGCGCGAGGCGGGCGCATCGATGCGCGATGTCGTGCGCGTCCGTTACATCCTGCCAAACGCCGCCGATTTCCCGGCAACATGGCCGGCGCTGCGCGCGGCCTTTGGCGAGATCCGGCCCGCGGCGACGATGATCGAAGCGGGGCTTGCCGACCCGCGCATGAAGATCGAAATCGAAGTCGACGCGATCGTGGGTTCAGCGTGAGGGGTTCGGCGTGAGGGGTTCAGCGTGCGGGGCTCAGCGTGAGGGGTTCAGCGTGAGGGGTTCAACGTCAGACGGCTCGCCGTGAGCAGTCCGCGCGCGGATGGAAGCCGAAGGAACTCGACGAACTTCGCATCGACGAACTCATCAAGCAGATCGAGTCGGATGACTCGAGAGAACCGTTGATTCCGCTCGCGAATGCGTCGTGATGTACGCGAGGCTCTCGTGCACTATCTCGTGCACTATCTCGTGCACCATTTCGTACGCCATCTCGTGCACCAATTCGGGCGCCGCAGCGCCCGCCACGCGCGCATGACACGCGCGCAGAACGCTCATCGCTCCCCAAGTCTCTTGTGCTCGTAGCGCGCGACGCGCGCGGCGAGGGCAGCTTGGCTCGTCACGCCGAGCTTTCGGTAGGCGCGCCGCGCAAGCGTCGACACGGTGTGCACCGACACGCTCATCCGCTCGGCGACATGCGCGCGGGTCAGCCCCTCTGCGAGCGCAAGCGCCACCTCGCGTTCTCTCGGTGTAAGCCGCGGGATGCCGGACTTGTCAGTGTCTTCCGTCGGCGCGCCTGCGAGTTTCGAGCGCGGCGTCATCCAAACATCAGGGAGCGGCAGCAGGTCGCCCGCCAACGGCTCGAGCTTGATGCTCACCGCTTGATTGCAAAACGTCGCTGCCAAGGACTTCCCAGCGCCGATCTTCCCAGTGTCGATCTTCCCAG
>JBJOHQ010000282.1:0-2730 GCA_046047595.1 Planctomycetota bacterium
TGGCCGTGCGGCTGCGCACCAAACGTGGCACCCAGTCCATCGAGCGCAACTCATCGAACATCGCACCGCGAATGCGCTGCGTGCAGAAAGTCTCGAACTTGACGCCGCGATCTGGATCGAATGATTCGACCGCGTCCATCAGGCCGAACGCCCCTGCCGACTTGAGGTCGTTGATCTCAACTTCACTCGGAAGGCGCTTGTGCAAACGCTCGGCCGCATAGGCCACGAGGTCGAGGTGTCGCGCGATCAAGAAGTTGCGCAACTCTTCCGTCGGATTCACTCGGTATTCACGCCAAATCTGATCGATGGGTCGCTCTGAAAGCGGCAGCGGCCTTGAAGGCTCCTTCGCGGCGCGTGTGGCAGCGGCACTTGACGCGCTTGCCTTCTGAATCGAGCGCGTAGGAATCGCGGTCTCCACGAGCGAGACCGATTCAATGGCAACTGCATCCATCTCGAGGGTGACGCTCTGCGGGGCAGCGGACTTCGAGAGGCGACCGGCAGTGGTTCCAGCGGCGGTTCCAGCAGCGCCGACGAATCCGGGGAGCGACATCGCGCCGTTGCGCGCGCGCTTCGTCACGGTTGAAGAACTGGCGGTCGCGGCGTTCCCACCAGCCTGCACGGCAGAAGCCTTCGAACCACTTGACTTCGCCTGCACGCCTGCCTCAATTGCGCCACCTTTGGGGGCGCGCATCGACGCGGCAGACTGCGGAGACTTCGAAGTTGGCTTCGAAGTTGGCTTCGAGGTCAGCTTCGAGGTCAGCTTCGAGGTCGGCTTTGAGGCGGATACGGAAACGGGCTTTGAAACGGTTTGAGATGCGGACTTCGTTCGCTCGGACATTCGGTCGGCTCCTTGACCAGTCGTCCATTGATCTGGAGTTTCCTTCGTTGAGTACTGCTCAGCACACATGCGCGTGCAATGCAGCCTCGTCGAAAGCAACCCACTCACCTTTCCTCAGGCTTCCGTGCAAACGGCGCAGATGAACGCCGTTGGTACGAGAGACCCGAGAAACCACGTCGTGTGCCCGTTCTCCAGACGGACAAACGATCTCGTCCCCAATATGAGTGATCGATGCTTCCCGAACGAGCCAAGGTGATGGAGGCAAGGAGGCGGCGCGCCAAAGCAGCGCCACGCGTTGCGAGATCCATTCGCCTTGGATGAACGGTGCGCACACCGACTCACCCGACTTCCGTTTGGAGTCGCAAGGTGAAGGCTTGCACGAGTCAAGCCCGAAAACCTTGCGTTTCCTCGCGGAAACTGCGCCTCCTTCTGCTCGCGATTCCGAACTTCACTCGCTCCGTTTGGAGCTGTTGAGTGTCACTCGGTCACACGATCGAAGACCCGCTTGTCGCCTCGTTCGAACATCCATGTTCGTTGAAGCGACGTCAGTATAACGAGAATCCGATTCCTGCAAGTGCCTTTCAGGTCACGCTGCTTTCTTTTCACGCAATCTCAATCGAGCGGAGGGATCTTCCGATTCGGCACCGCTTGATGCGAGCAAATCATCGCCTTCTTCGATCACATCGACGCCCGTCAGGCCATCCAAACCAACCTCTCCGCGGTCGTGTTCGGCAAGTTCCGCGCGCATCGCGCGGTCGATCTTGCGCGTCTCTTGGGCCACCATCCAATCACACACAAGACCCACCACGAATCCACCACCGAACGCAAACAGCATCGCGAGGAGTGCACGCGAGAGCACCGTTTCAACTGGGTTTCCGGCAGAGATACCAACCGCGATGGAAACAGAAAACGCGGCAAACGCGAGGCACGCCGCGATGGCCTGAGGGAGCGGAACGCGGTTCGATGGAGTGGACTTTGCGTTCGCCGCACTGCGTAAGGATGAGAGCGATCGTTCAGCCATGGCTACCTCACTTGATCCATGCGTAACTCGGCGAATCATGCCGAAAACGCACGGACATCAGCAAGTGAGCAAGAACCGCGCCAAGGGGTGACGAACTGAAGCGTGGCCACATCGGTGGCGCGCCGTTCGAGCGATCGATTGATCAACGCGAGGAGAGAAAGCCGGCGAGCCTCGAGAGGAAACCACGCCGAACTTCTGCTGGGGGCGGCGCTGCTTCGCCCGAGAGGGCACGCGCCAACTGTCGAATCGCGCGAGACGCAGGCGCGTAGGGCGAGCCAACCGCGACCGGTTCGCGACGACGAACTGCATGCGGAACCGCGGGGTCGAGCGGGATCGCGCCTGCAAACTCGATACTCGTATTGAGGAATGCGCGAGCGACACGCTCAACCCGTGCGTGCACGGCGCGCGCTTCTTCTTCGCTCGACGCCATGTTTACCACGAGGCGAATACCCTCACGGCGGCCACGCGCGACGAGTGTCTTGATTGCGCCGTAGGCGTCAGCGATCGCCGTTGGTTCGGGCGTCGTCGTGATGAGAATCGTGTCGGCAGCGGCCGCAAAAGCCATCGAGTTTGCCCCGATACCGGCACCCGTATCGATGATGAGGACATCGACGGAGCGCTCGAGTTCAAGGAGTTGCGCGAAGACCTCGCGTCGTGCGCTCTGGCCCATGTCGGCCAAACGCGAAACCCCTGATGCACCTGGGACGAGCCGGAATCCACCTGGCGCGAGCACCGCGACCTCATCGAGCGTGCGCTCGCCCGTCACCACATCCTCCAACGTCGAGCGCGGAGTGATGCCGCACAGGACATCCGCGTTCGCAAGGCCGAGGTCTGCGTCGAGGAGCGCTGTGCGCTGCCCGCGCTCGGCGCA
>JBJOHQ010000283.1:0-3019 GCA_046047595.1 Planctomycetota bacterium
CGCTGCGATTGAAGTCTCGGGAAATCGAATCCTTCCGCTTCCTGGCTACGAAGGTCGCGTCGATCGCGTGCCCATTCGCGGCGTGCAAGTTGGTTACCAAGACGATCGTGGTGTTGAGATCGGCACCGATTGGGATCTTCTCGCGCTCGTGGGAAGTGGCCCTGTCGCGGGCCTCGATGCTGAACTTTCGGTGGATGTCTTCACCGAGCGTGGACCTGGTGTTGGCACCACATTCTCGCTGAGTGAGGGCCTCGGCTCAGGCGTGATTGACCTGTACGGGCTTTACGATTTCGGCGGCACCGATCGCACGAGCTCTGGTCTTGATGTGGAAGTCGACGCGGGCCCGCGCGGTGTGATCGATGCCGAATGGCAGACTGCGCTCTCCGCAGATTGGACGCTGCAGACGCAGATGGCGTACCTCTCTGATGAGACATTCGCGACCGCGTGGCGTGAAGTCGACTTCGACAATCGACGCGAGTACGAAACGAGCCTCTTCTTCAACGGCGTCTCGGAGAACACGGCGCTTTCGCTCTTGGCGAAGTACGACCTGAACGATTTCATCTCGAACTCGTATCTCCTCGCAAGCCGCAGTTACGTCGTCGATAAGTTCCCCGAACTTTCGTATCGACGCTACGGCGATGAACCGTTTGACGGATTCACGTGGACGCAGCAGTGGTCGGCAAACCTGATGTCGCTCAACCCGACCTCAGGCACGCCGAATTCTCTCGGCGTTCCGACGGGCGCATGGGGCGGCGCGATCGCCGCGAATGAGTCGATCTTCGATGCCTTCGAAGATGCGGGCTATCGCGACAACGCGGTTTCGCGTCTCGACACGCGACATGAATTGAGTCTCCCGCTCACCGATGGTGTTGCGACGATGACGCCGTTCATCACCGGTCAAGCGACCGGCTACGTGATGGATGAGTTTGATCAGTACTCGCGCGACGCAGAAAATCTGCGATTCCAAGCGGGTGGCGGCGTGCGCGCGTCGCTGAAGTACGTGCGCGTTGACGACGCTGTGCAGAGCCGACTGCTCGACATCAATCGCATGCGTCACATCGTGGAGCCGTATGGCACGCTGTGGGCGGGTTACGACTCGCTGCCTGAGGGCGCGCTTCCGATTTACGACCAAGACTATGAAGGCACGACGGGCGGCGCTGCGGCGAACATCGGCGTTCGTCAAACGTTCCAAACGCAGCGCGGCGGCTCAGGCGCATGGCAATCGGTGGATTGGGTGAAACTTGATCTCGGTGCGGTCATCAACGATGGCGGCAGCGATTTCACGCCGCAAGGGTTTGACCCCGCAGATCCGACGTCTTTGTTGCGTTGGAGCCAGTCGCCGATTCCATCGTTCTACTCATTCCGACCGGAATTTTCGCAGTGGGGCAGCCACGCGTACGGCATGACCACGTGGCAGATGTCCGACTCGCTCACGCTCGGCGGAACGATGAAGTATCTCTTCGAAGATCGCACGTTCGTCACCGACGACAACGGCGTCTTGCCGAACTTGGCACTCGGCTCACTCGGACTCGAGATGCGCCACTCGCCGGTCGTAAGCACGTATCTCGAGTACCGCTACATCGCGCCGACGTCGAGCGAACTCTTGCAAGCGGGCGTCCTTTATCGCGCTGGAAAGCGCTACCTCATCGCGGTGAGTCCGCAGTACGACCTCGAGGCTGGCGAAATGCGCGCGGTGGCAGGCTCACTCACGCGCACGTTCCCCGACTTCGACTTGAGCGCAAGCGCGGGATACGACCTCATCGAGGATGACACGTTTGTCGGCCTTTCGCTGTCGATTCCCGCGGGTTCACAGCAATCGAGTTTTGGAAACTACAACCCAGCCATGGGGGGTTACCGATGAGCCGAACGCGCCCGCGCGTCCTCGCAATTTCATCTCGAGGTGGACACTGGACACAGTTGCGAAGGCTGCGAAAGGCCTTCGATGGATGCGATGTCACTTGGGCGTCCACCGACATCGGGCTCGCAAAGGAAGTCGCACCAGAGCGATTCGCATTTGTTCCTGATGCCTCGCGATGGGATCGCGCGAAGTTGGCGTGGACCGTTCTTCGCGTGCTTTGGCTTGTCGTTCGACTCCGCCCAGATGCCATCGTTTCCACCGGTGCCGCGCCTGGGTACTTCGCGCTGCGATTCGGCAAACTCGTTGGTGCTCGCACGCTGTGGCTTGATAGTTTGGCGAATGCTGGCGAGCTCTCGCTCTCTGGGAAAAAGGCCTCCAAGTTCGCCGATCTGACGCTGACGCAATGGGCACATCTCGGGAGACCTGTCGAGCCGGAACTGACTCCGCATCGCGGGACAATTTTCTTCAGCGGGAGCGTCATGTGATTCTGGTCACCGTCGGAACGCAGCTTCCATTCGATCGCCTTGTGGAGCCCGTTGCGCGATGGGCGCGTGCACGCGGAGTCACCGATGTCTACTTCCAACACGGTGGAACGGTCGTCGATTTGAACGGCTTTCAGAGCGCCGCGTTTCTCTCGCCCGAAGAGGCCGCGAAACTCCTCGATCAAGCCGACGTTGTCGTCGCACATGTCGGTATGGGAACCATTCTCGGATGCCTCGAACGCGGCAAGCCGATCGTGCTGCTTCCACGAAAAGCGTCGCTCGGCGAAACGCGCAACGAACATCAGACCGCAAGCGCACGCAGCCTTGAAGGCCGTGAAGGCGTCTTCATCGCATGGGAAGCGAGCGAGCTCGACGACATTTTGGATCGCGTCGATCACCTGAAGGGTGGCGAGCGCATCGGCTCTGATGCGAGCGCTGAGCTCATTCAGACCACGCGGCAATTCGTCAAGCGCGCCGCGACGAAAGAGCAACCCGCGCATTCCTCTGGTGCGGCGAAGCCGCGAAAGAAAGTTCTCGCCATTGCCTCCAAAGGTGGTCACTGGACCGAACTTCGGCGTATCGCTCCTGCGCTTGAGGACTGTGATGTTCTCTGGGCGTGCACTGACATCACGATGTCCGCTGAAGTCGCATCGGGAAGATTCACCACCGTGCCCGATGC
>JBJOHQ010000284.1:0-3901 GCA_046047595.1 Planctomycetota bacterium
TGTCGCGACCGAGCAACTTCATCGCAGCCTTGAGCGGCACCGGATTGACGTCGAGCGACAAGAGCCCCTTCGCGAGGGGGAAGAGCTCGCGATGAATCTCCTGCGCGTCGTCGAAGCGATTTGCGAGGAACGCGTCGCACAGTGCTTGTACGCGCCCAGGCATGAGGTTCGAAACAACACTCACAACGCCCGCGCTTCCGCATGCGGCGAATGAAAGCGTGAGGGAATCGTCGCCAGAAAGCAGCGTGATATCGCAGCGTTGGCGAATCTCGCTCGCAGAGTCCATCGAGCCAGTCGCTTCCTTGATCGCCACGATGTTCGGGTGCCGTGCCAACCGCGCGACCGTGTCAGGATTGATCGCGACACCACAGCGGCCTGGAATGTTGTAGAGCATCACAGGCAGAGGGCACGAATCGGCAACCGTCATAAAGTGCCGATACAAGCCTTCTTGCGATGGCTTGTTGTAGTACGGGCTGACTTGAAGTCCTGCATCGGCGCCGAGTTCATACGCAAGTTTCTGCAGCGCCACCGCGTGACGCGTGGAGTTCGAACCTGCACCCGCAATCACTTGCAGTCCGCGCGCTTTTCCGCACGCAATCGCAGTCTCAACCACGAGGCGATGCTCATCCTCTTCAAGCGTCGGTGATTCGCCGGTTGTGCCGCATGCAACGATGCCGCGCACTCCGCCATCCGCTTGAAAAGCGATCTGCTCGGCAAGTCGCGCTTCGTCGACAGCAATGCCGTCCGCTGTAAAAGGCGTCACAATCGCGGTGTAGCAGCCACGGAATTCGATCATGCGCGGAGTGTAACGCGCGTCGCACGCGGCGAGGCTCGCACGCTCTTCACGAACTTCAACCTCGAGCCCGCGCGAGGCTCAGCAACTGCCGGAAGCACCAGCGGCGATCGCCTGCCGCATCTCAGCGACGGCTTGACGCAGCCCAACAAACACTGCCCGCGCGACGATCGCATGACCGATGTGCAACTCGCGTACGCCCGCGATTGCCGCAATCCGCCCGACGTTCGCCCGATTCAGCGCATGACCCGCGTTGGCACGCATGCCGAGC
Organism: Planctomycetota bacterium; assembly: GCA_046047595.1. GTDB lineage: Bacteria > Planctomycetota > Phycisphaerae > Phycisphaerales > SM1A02 > QWPT01. The sequence goes on from JBJOHQ010000284.1 coordinate 1,065, forward strand.
GCTTGCACGCGCGCGACCGCCCGACCAATTTTCGCAAGTTCCTCGGCGGTCAGCGCATGCGCCGCGCCACGGTCGTGAAACGCGTGCGCGTAGGGTCCCGTGTGAATCTCGCAAAAGTCGAATCCGGCGCGCGCAGCCGCCTCGACCTGCCGCTCGTCGGCGTCGATGAAGGCACTGACCGGAATTCCCGCGCCCTTGAGCCGTGCGACCGCGTCGCGAATCCGCGCTTCCTGCCCCGCGACGTCGAGTCCGCCTTCGGTCGTGACCTCTTGGCGTCGCTCCGGAACGAACATCGCCAACTCCGGCTTCAAGCCGATGGCGATTCCAACCATCTCGTCGGTGGCGGCCATCTCAAGGTTCAGTTTCGTTCGTACCGCCGCGCGCAGCCGAGGCAGGTCGGCATCCTGAATGTGCCGACGGTCCTCGCGGAGGTGCACCGTGATACCGTCGGCACCACCCGCTTCCGCCTCAAACGCCGCCTCGACTGGATCCGGCTCGTATGTCCGACGCGCTTGCCGCACCGTCGCAACGTGGTCGATGTTGACGCAAAGTTCCGGCATCGCGAAGCCTCCAGCCGCCCGTGATCCATGCATGATCAAACCGTCATCAAACCGTTTCATCCAACTGTGGGCGAACGGGCAGGATACGCGCGAGAGGTATACTCGCGCTCCCGTGCAAACCTTCAACGAACGACTCGCTGACCTTCGTACCACGATCAACGCCCAAGGCGACCGCGTGCTCGATATCGTCCATCGCGCGGTCGACTGCTACTTCGACGGCGATCGCGAAAAAGCGCGCGCGGTCATCGCGCTGGATGAAGAGATCGACCGCGTCGATGTCGAAATCGAACGCGCTTCGATTCCGCTTCTCGGTATGGGTGTCACCGACGAGAAATTGATCCGCGCGGTGCTCACGATCGTCAAGGTCAACAATGAACTCGAACGCGTCGCCGATTGCGCCGTCGATATCGCCGAAGCGGTGCTTTCGGATGTCGCGCTCCCGGCACGCATCCCGCCTGTGTTCCGCGTGATGGCGAATTCCGTCACGGGCATGCTCCGCGACTCAAACCGCGCACTCGCCGACGGAAACGCGGCACTCGCGCAGCAAGTCCTGCTCTTCGACGACACCGTCGCGATGCTCAAGAAAGAGCTCATGAGAACCGCGCAAGAGCAGGTCGCGAGCGGCGCGCTGCCCGTCGATTACGCGTTCCGATTGCTGACGATCACGAAGTCGATCGAACGCATCGCAGATCACGCCACCAACACCTGCGAACAGGTGATCTACCTCTACTCGGGACTCATCGTGCGCCATCGTCCCGAGGGATGGTCGAAACCTCTCGCCCCTTCTACACAGCCTTCTTCCTCTTCTCCGCACGCATCATGACACTCATCGACCCCGCAACGAGCCTTCGCGCTGCTTTCGAGGCGCACGGACAAGCCCACGTTCTTCGTCATTTCGATGCGCTCGCTCCGTCCGCACGCGAGGCGTTCCTCGCACAACTCGGCGAAGTCGATCTTGCGCTTGTGGCGCGGCTTGCGAAGCCCGTCACCGAAAAGCAACACGCAGAGACGCAGATCCGACCGGCGCCGTACGTCGCGCTCGGTGGATCAAACTCCGATGCGCGAGCTGCGGGCGAAGCACTGCTCCGCGCGGGGAAAGTGGCGGCATTCACCGTTGCGGGCGGGCAAGGCACACGGCTTGGCTGGCGCGGCCCGAAGGGAACGTATCCCGCGACCTGCGTCACAGGCCGTCCGCTGTTTCGCGTGTTCGCGGAGCAAATCGCTGCCGCCGAAAAGCGCTACGGCTGTGCCATCCCGTGGTACATCATGACGAGCCCGCTGAACGATGCGGAGACGCAGGCGTTCTTCCGCGACAACAACTGGTTCGGACGGAATCCCGCCGACACATTCATGTTCCCGCAAGGAACGATGCCGTCGGTCACATTCGACGGCAAACTCATGCTTGAAACACCGAGTTCGCTTGCCGTCAATCCTGATGGTCACGGCGGCGCGATTCGCGCACTTCATGCAAGCGGCGCGATGGAAGACATGCGCGCGCGCGGCATTGAAGAGATGAGTTACTTCCAAGTCGACAACCCGCTTGTGCGGATTGCCGATCCCGTCTTCCTCGGACTGCACACGCAACCCGCGCATTCGTCGGGTGAAATGTCGAGCAAGATGGTCGCGAAGCGCGACGCGGCCGAAAAGGTCGGCGTCTTCTGCGACATCGGCGGCAGGACGGGCGTCGTTGAATACAGCGACATGCCCGCTGAACTCACGAACGCAGTCGACGCACACGGCAAACTTCGCTTCAACGCAGGCTCGATCGCGATTCACACGATCTCGCTCGCGTTTCTCGAGCGACTCGCCTCTGGCGGCGAAGATGGCACGTTCGCGCTGCCCTTCCACCGCGCGAAGAAGAAGGTTCCCTACTGGTGCGACGCGCAAGGCAAGACCGTCGAACCCGCCGAGCCAAACGCGACGAAGTTCGAGGCGTTCATCTTCGACGCACTCGCGCTCGCTGCGAAGAGTCTCGTGATGGAAACCGCGCGTGTCGAGGAATTCGCACCAATCAAGAACGCGTCGGGCGACGACAGCCCAGCGTCGAGCCATCAGATCCAGTCGAATCGTCACGGCGCGTGGCTTGAGAAGTTCGGCGTGCGCGTCCCGCGTCGTCCGAACGGCGACGTCGATGCGCGCATCGAAATCCTCGCGGAAACCGCGCTCGAAGCGAATGACCTCGCCGACGCGTCACTTCCGCGCGAAATCAAGGCCGGCGACGACGTGGTGTTGTGAGGCGTGGTTCTGTAAGGCGGGGTTCTGTAAGGCGGGTGTTGT
>JBJOHQ010000285.1:0-9815 GCA_046047595.1 Planctomycetota bacterium
TCGAAAACACAGCGCCCGATGACGGCGCGACTTTCCAATCTAGTTCCGTGATCGGACGATCCAAACAGAATCTTCTACGGAAATAAGAATTCCGATCACCACTTTCGTCGCGGTTGCGGAAACGTCGGGAACCGAACCAAAAGGTGATCTGAGTAGTCCGAGAAGTCGCCGAGCGACCTTTGGCACCCCTAGAGAGGCGACTCTCGGTGCTTCCCAGACCAAAATCTGGCCTGATCTAGACCGCTCAAAGTCGTCGCGGTCGCCGTATGCGGCGGCGACCTTTGGAGTCATGCGCGCCAAAACAGACTCCAGTCCTGATACCGCAAGCGAAAGCGGGCACTGAATTGCGCGCCTATTCACGCCAAAGCGAGCAAAAGCGGGCACGCCTCGTCATTCGCGCCAAAGCGAGCAAGTTGCGAAGCAGGTTGCGAGCGCTCAGTTACGAGCGCGGAGCGAAGCGAAGCGCGAGAGGATGACGTTCCGCGACTGCTGACGTGCCGTGTGGCATCACCTTTGGTGATGGCGAAACATGGAGGAGACGCAAGGCGCAACGATGTTCCATGGGCACTTCGTGGGTGCTCGTGCCTCTCGCCACTACCCTTCTGCTTCGCAAAAGGGTAGTGCCACACGAAACGACCAACGAAGCCTTCTCTCGATCGCTCAGGCTCCGCTGCGCTCCGCCTTCGACAAGGTCATCCACGCCAAAGCGAGCAAAAGCGGGCACGCCTCGTCATTCACGCCAAAGCGAGCAAGTTGCGAAGCAGGTTGCGAGCGCTCGTACTTGTCGCGGTCGCCGCTGCGGCGGCGACCTTTGCCGTCATCCACGCCAAAGCGAGCAAGTTGCGAAGCAGGTTGCGAGCGCTCAGATACGCGCGCTCAAACACGCTCAATCGTGACCGTCAAGCGAAGCGACGTCAGTTGCTCCGCGACGAGTTCCGCGTGTTCGCGATGCGTTGCGAGCACGAGAGAGAGGCCCTTCTTGTGGGCTTCCATCGTGCAGCGCGTTGCCGCGGGCAAACTCAAGCGCGCAAAGCGGCAGAGCGATTCCACGACAAAACCCATCTCATTCACTTCATCATTGTGAAGAAGGACGTTCCACAACGGGAGCGTCTCCGTCGGCTTCAGTGGCGAAGGAGTCGGACGCGTGGGAACGGGAGTGCTCGCTTGGCTCATTGTGTCTAGCTCAATCTGCAGGTTGCAGGGCACAATCCGAATCGAGTTCGACGAAGAACTCGCAGCGCGGAGTATAAGCACAGAGGCGCAGCGATTCACTTTCTACGGCAAAAGTTCCGTAAAAGTGCGAGCCTCACTGCTTGCGCCAGTCGACGACCAACTTCCCGAACTGTTCGCCAGCCTCGAGCCGCGCAAATGCGGACGTACCCGCCGAAGGCGCAAAGACCTCGTCCACAATCGGTCGAATCGCGCCGCTTCGGAATAACGCGACGACTTCGCGAAACTCGCGCATATCGCCCATCGTCGAGCCCACAAGCCGAAGTTGATTCCAAAAAATGCGAGTCAAATCCGTGGTGGCGTCTGGGCCTGTCGTCGCACCGCAGGTTGCAAACGTCCCTCCGCGCGCGAGGCTCTTGATGCACGAGGCGTGCACGGCTTTCCCGACGCTGTCGACGCAAAGATCGACACCGCGTCGCCCAGTGATTTGCCGCACTTCCTTCGACCAATCCTGACCAGCATCGAGCACCGTGTGCGTCGCGCCAAGTGCTTTCGCACGATCGAGTTTCCACGCGTGGCGGCTTGTCACGATCGTCTCGCAGCCGAAGTGGCGCGCGATCGCAAGCGAGGCGAGCGCCACGCCTCCGCCGATACCTGTGATGAGGACAAGCATCCCCGAGCGAAGCCCCGCTTGCGTCACCATCATGCGCCATGCAGTGAGGTGCGTCAGGCCAAATGCGGCGGCTTGCACCGGATCGGCATCGCCGATCTCAAGCAGGTTGTCGATCGGCGCGACAAATCGCTCGGCGAGGCAACCGGGGCCGTGTTCGCCAATCATGAAAATGTCCGCGGCGGCGGGTCGTAATCCCGGCCGAAGCGGATCCGGCTTTGGAACCGCCGCGTTCAACAGCACGCGTTTTCCGACCCAAGCAGGATCAACGCCGACACCCACCGACTCGATCGTGCCCGCGCCATCCGAGCCCGAAATTGCGGGATAGCGGATGTCGATACCTGGAAGCCCGCGGCCAACCCAGAGGTCGAGGTGGTTGAGCGCTGCAGCCTCGGTCTTGACCAAGACTTGGCCTATCCCCGGCGTTGGATCGGCAAAGTCGTGGACGAGTTCAACGTTGGGAAGGACCGGGGAACCTTGTTTCCGAATGACAAGCGCGCGCATGCGGCGAGTGTACGGAATCGCAGCGAGGAGAGGGCCCATGCGTATCATGCGACCCCATGACGGACTTCGCCAACATCGGACGTTCCACATTTGCTTCGTCGCTGCTCGTTCTTCTTGCGACGTTCCCGCTCAGCCTCGGCTCGCATGCCAGTGCGCAAGCGCAAACGCCCTCGCTCACCCCGTCAGGTCAAGCACCACGCGTGCCTCCGACAGCGACACCAAACACTCCGAAGGCGCCGTCGACTCAACCTGCGAATGCGCCTGCGAGTTCTCCGGCTGGGCAAAGCGCTGCAGGACCTGTCGCGCGACCGGGACCAATCATCGCCGACCCTCAAACCGCAGATTTCGGCGTCATTGAGCCAGGAACAACGGTTTCCACCACCATCAAGATCATGAATCCGCTCAATCGGCCCATCACGATCAAGGCGGCGAAGCCGAGTTGTACGTGCACCACCGTCGACATGACCGGGAAAGTGATCCCCGCGGGCGGATTCCTCGAGATGCCGATGTCGATGAAGACCGGCAATTCGACGGGCAAGCGCATGGCGAAGGTCAACATGGTGTTCGAGGGGCTTGACCAAATGCTCTCGGTCGATCTGGTCGCCGAAACGGCGTACATGGTGCGGGCCAATCCCGCGTACATCGATGCCCTCGCGCCCGAGCGCATGAAGGGGTTCTTTGAGTTGATTGCGCGGGATGATCAGCCGTTCACCGTGCTCACGATCGACGGAAAGCCCGCGACGAGCCCCGACGGGAACCCGATGAAGCCCGCGGCGCGACAAGTCGTCTCCTACGACTTCACCAACCTTGGCACCAAACCCGTGCCGCCGTACCTCATCGTCGAAACCGATCACCCGAAGGCGCCGCTCCTTGACCTTCGCGTTCGCCACGAAACAACGCGCATTACGCCGGGACTTCCCTTTGCAGAATTCCGCGAAAATGTGGGGGTTTTGAAGCCGCAGGGTTCGGTTGAGTTCGAAGTGCACCTCAAAGCGAAAACCCCAAGCCCAATCACTTCCGTCGACAGCACGGATCCTGCGTTCCGCGTCGAACTTCTTGGGCAAACATCCGACGGCGAAGGCATGATGATCCGGCTTCGTTTCACGGATGTTTCACTCCCCAAGGGCATGTTCCTTCGCCCCTGCCGCTTCCAAACGGCCGGAAAGAGCGCGGATCTCCTGCTCTACGGTTCCATTCGCTGAATGGCGCCACTCGTAGGCATGCGCGCGACGGGTGACATCGTCGGCAGAGGCCATTTTGCAATCGCAACTCGCGCGTTTGGCGGAGGTTCTTCGACAATCTCGCGCGCGGCGAATCCGGACATGGGCAACTGCGAAAGCAGCCCGCCATGATTCAAACCGCCGCCTCCGACGTCATTCGCATCCGGAAGTACCCGAATCGGCGCCTCTACGACACGAGTCGTTCGACGCACCTCACGCATGACGAGGTCCTCGCCATCATCCGGCGTGGAAATCGCGTGCAAATCTCCGATAGCCGCACCGAAGCGGATATCACCAACGAGGTTCTTCTCCAGATCCTCGTTGCGCGCGACCCAGCGCTTGTGTCGGCACTGCCGACGAACACCCTGCTCGCCATTGCGCGCTCCACCCCTGAAACGGTTGGCTCCGCACACGGAGCCTTCGCGCCGCTGACTGACGCGCTGCGCGTGCATGCCACGCCTGCAACCTCCGGTTCAACGGCAGGCGCGACGTCAGCCTCAAGCGTGGCCACAACGACGGCTTCCCCGGCGTTGGCGCGCGCACGCTGATGGAACGCAAACGACCGGATTGCTGAAACCGATCCGATCTCGGTTCTCCACCACTCGATTCAACGCTCTTTGCGGGCCTTCGCGAAGAGCGTTGAACATTTTTGGTGCGCTTCGTTCGTAGACTGCGGAAATGCACGCGAACACACGCTCATTTGCACGCCCAGTCGCAAGCTCATATCCACGCACCCTCGGACTCGCAGCCCTCGTTGCCGCGTGCTGCGCGCCATGCCTCGCAACGAGCGTGCATGCGAGTGAGCCTCGACAGGAAGCGCAATCAACAACAACGCCGAAACAGAGCGTGAGCAACGCACAAACGCAACCGCTCGATCCGCGCATCGATGCCACGCGCATGACCACGTTGCCCACGCCAGAGATCGACGCGGAAGGCGGCGCCGTTCGTGCAGCCGCGCCGCAACCAGTCCTGCGAATCGCGCGCGACGCGCAAGAAGCTGGAGTCGATGAAGCGACCTACGCCAAGGCACGACAGGCGATTGCTGCTGGACTCGCGGTTCTCGCGCGATCGCAGACGTCGCGCGGAACGTGGTTCGAACAAGAGGAAGTCACGCCAACCGATATGGAGCCGCGCAAGCGCGCGTCGAGCATCGCCGTCACCGCGATGGCGTTGAAGGCGTTCGCGCAGGCAGAAGGTGTTGGCGATCTCGAGGCGCAAAAGCGTGCGCGCGCGTCGATCGACCGCGCGCTCATTGACCCGAAGATGCTCACACTCGTTGCCGAAGGTGGCATCGGCAACTATGTGATGAGTGCCGTCGCGAGTGGATTGGCCGCGGTTGGTGACCCTGACGCGCAAGCCGGCGCGATGCGCGCGATTTCGTGGCTGCGTGAAGCGCAGTGGGACGAAGCAGAAGGCGTCACGAAAACCGCCGACTGGTACGGCGGCGCTGGCTACGGCAACGGCAAGCGACCTGATCTCTCGAACACGCAGATGATGCTCGACGCGATGCACGACGCAGGCGTTTCTGCGGATGACCCTGCGTTTGCGCGTGCGCGCGCGTTCCTCGAGCGCACACAGAATCGCAAAGCGACAAATCCCGCCGCGTGGGCGCAAGCCGGTTCAGGCGACGGCGGCTTTGTCTACTCCGGCGCGAACGGCGGCGAGAGTTTCGCGTCGGATGCCGCAGGCGAAGGCCGCTACGGCGAGAAACTCGCGGTGAAGAGTCTGCGCAGTTACGGCTCGATGACGTACGCGGGATTCAAGAGTCTCCTCTACGCAGGCCTTTCGAAAGACGATCCGCGCGTGAAAGATGCACTCGGTTGGATCTCGCTCCACTTCACCTTCGACGAGAACCCTGGCCTCGGACAGCAGGGTTACTACTACTACCTGCACGCAATGGCCCGCGCGTTGCAGGCGTCGCAAGAGAACACCATTCGTGATGCCGCTGGGAAAGACCGCGCGTGGCGCACGGAACTCATCGATGCGCTCGTGGCGCGACAGCGCGGCGACGGCTCGTGGAAGAACGACGTCGAGCGTTGGGAAGAAGCGAAAGAGCCGCTCGCAACGATCTACGCTGTACTTGCGCTTGAAGAGGCGCTGAAGCCTCAACCATCGAAGTCGAGCCCATCGAAGCCGAACGCTTAGTGTCTCGCCGCAACGCGAGGCGTCGACGAACTGGGAATCGCATCGGCAGCACCCGTCGCGGGTGACGCAACCAATCGAAGACTCCACGCAGCGAGCATCGCGGCCGATGCGAGCAGCAGCGCGCCGAGCGCTTGGTGCGCGGAGGTGGTCGCAACTTCGTACACAGGGATACGCGCGTCGGTTCGGATGAGAACGACCACCAACGCCGCGATTCCCAGCGCAAATTGCAAGCCAACGCCGTGCACGAGCGCCTTTCCGAAGAAACGAATCGGGCGAATCTCGCCCGCGCGGCTCGATGCGTGCGCGCCGGTGATGACCGCGAGAATAAGCACCACAAATGCGCCGAAAATGTGGCCCCAAATGGGCCATGCGGGATGCACTGCGGGGTTTCCGTCAGAAGGTGGAATCTGGAGATGGCGGTAGCTCGCGCCCAAGAAGAGCTGCACCAACATCGCGGCAACGAGCATGACAGGAAGCGCACGAAGTCGTCCCGCATCACGAAGCGCGGAGAACGCGCGTCCTTCGCTCCACATGCGGCTCGTGACGCATGCAATCACGCATGCGGTCGCGAAGACGATCTGACCGAACATGCCGTGCACAATCGCAAGGAGCGTACTCGGCGACAATTCCGCTCCGCTTACGGCACTCGTGAGCGTTCCGGTGACACGCAAGCCGCCGAAAAGCCCCTGTACACAGACCATCGCGAGAAACAGCACGGAAAGCGTGCGCGGGAGCGGCGATCGACGCTCGTCGCGGAAAACCACGTTGACAAGCACCAACGCGGTCACACCGACGAGCATCCCGAAGAGGCGATGCGCGTGCTCGTAGTAAATGCCGCCCTTCATTTCGCTGATTGGATAAAGCAGCATGTTGTGACCGAACGAATTCGGCCAATCAGGAACGGCAAGTCCGCTTTCAAGGCCCGTCACGAGGCCGCCAGTCACGAGCAAGATGAAGACTGTCACCGCAGCAACGCGTGCGAAAAGGCTCGCAGGCGTTGGCAGCGTGATCGGTTTCGCTCGACGCGCAAGGAAACCGCCGAATGCCGCAAGCGCCGCACTCGCGATAAAGAGACCGCCGACATAGGCAACGGGCACCCACGATGCCCCGCCTTGTTCATCGCGTAAAAACGCGCCGATGACGAGAAGGTTCGCAAGCGCGCTCACAAGGCCGGTCTTCACGGGCGACGCACCCGCACGCTGCGCGATCGCGCCAAAGATGACGGGAACTCCAACTGTGAGCGCGAAGAGTGCTTCGCCAATCCAAAGCCCGGGCGCCATCATCGAGACGAAGCCAATGCTCCACATCGCCGCAGTCGTTGCAAAGCCAAGCGCCAAGTGCACTGGGCGAATGAGATACGCCGCGGCATAGGCGAGCATGGCGAGCACGCCGAACACCGCGAACAGCGCGCCCAACGACATCGGCTCAACCACTGCGCTCTGTGTTTCAGTCACAGGCGCGCCGACTTGTGCGACAGCGTTGCTTGCTCGTAAGACTTGCGTGGACGCCGTGACCAGTGCCGACGACGGTGCAGGCGAAATCGCGTTCGAAAGCAATGGAAAGAGATCGAGCGAGGGCGACATGGGTGGCTATGGTAGGATTCTTGCCCCCTGCCGATGAGTTCGGATTCCGCTGAAATCTCCGCGCGTTCTGCGCACGCGAATCGTCGCGCCGATGGCGTCGAGGATGGCGGTCGAACGACTGAAGCGCGCGCGAGTCGCACACAAGACTCCGCCGCGCAACAGGACATTGGTCGCAGTGTCGAAGTTGTTTCCGCAGCGGACGCACCCGACGTTCGCGCGGCACCAACACCACGCGCACGCGGCACGCTCGGTATCTGGGCAGAACTCACCAAAGTGCGCTTGAACGCGCTTGTGCTCGTAACGACGGCCGTCGGATACGCACTCGCAGAGATCGGACCGATTGATTGGGCTCGCCTCGCTTGGACCTGCGCGGGCACCGCGCTCGCAGCGGCAAGCGCGTCACTCTTCAATCAACTCTTCGAGCGTCGTCGCGACGCGCTCATGCTGCGCACGCGCGGGCGCCCTCTTCCCGCTGCGCAGATTGGCCCGGCAACCGTCTTCACCGCGGGCATGCTTGCAGGCTACGCGGGCGCGACGCTCCTCGCGATGACGGTCGGGTTCCTCCCCGCGGGTCTCGCCGCACTCAATATCGTGCTGTACGCGCTGCTTTACACGCCGCTCAAGCCGCGCACGACCTTCAACACGCTGATCGGTGCGGTGTGTGGCGCGATTCCACCGGTGATCGGTTGGACTGCAGCGACTGGACGCCTCGAGCCAGGCGCGTGGCTTCTCGGCGGCTTGCTCTTTGTGTGGCAAATCCCGCACTTCCTCGCGTTGGCGTGGCTCTACCGCGAGGATTACGCGCGCGGCGGTCACGCGATGCTGCCAGTCCGTGACGAAGGCGGCGAAATCACGGCGCAAGTGGTGCTTTTGACGACGCTGCCGCTTGTTCCACTCGGAGTGAGCGCGACGCTCATTGGGCTCGCAGGCATTTGGAGCGCAGCGATCACATTCATCGCCGGGCTCCTGTTTTCGTGGCTCGCTTTTCAGTTCTACCGACAGCGCGACAACCCGAGCGCGCGCCGCGTCTTCCTTGCGAGCATCACATATCTCCCGCTTGTTTTGGCTGCGATGACGCTCGATCGTGGTCCCGCTTCGATCAATGCACTTATGCGCGGGCGAAGCGACCTTGCTGTGGAAGACTTGCGTGCATTGCGCGCTGGTGAAGCAAACCCCTACGCGCAACCGCGCGAGAGCGTTGCGCCCGACGCGGAAGATCGAGGAACTGAGAGCGACGGCAATCCCGCCGCCACGCGCGAATCTGCGGGACTCGAAGGAAGCGCACGATGAGTGAACGGAGTCATCAAAGCAGTACGGGCAAACAGGGCAATCAGGGCAACACGCAGCCTGATCGGCCGACCAATGCGGCTGCGAGTTCGCCCGATGCTGTCGTGCAAGGTTCACCCACGCTGACCTTCAAGGGCGGTGGCTGGGTGATTCTCTTGTCGGTTTTGCTTGTGCTGCTCGTGATGGGTTGGAGTTTGCTCGGCCCGCTGCTTGGACGTCGTCCGATTGGTGACGGATACTCACTCGAGAGCTACGGCTACGACCTCACAACCCTCGCGATCGATCGCAACGAACTCGTCGGTTCAGGCTTTCCGCGCGGCTTTCTTCCTTCGCGCGACGATCCGAAGCACCTCGCGGGTCGCGAGATGGCGATCTTCAATGAGCAGAACCGCCCGAAGTATGTTGTGACCAGCGACCGCGTCATCGGCGCCGTCATCAACGGTCAGCCGCACGCGTGGCCACTTTCGATGCTCAACGCGCACGAGATCGTGAATGACACCGTCGGCGGTATCCCCGTGGCCGCGACCTACTCGCCGCTTTGCGACACCGCGATTGTGTTCGACCGCCGCATCGGCGACCGCGTGATGAAGTTTGAGGTCAGCGGGCTTCTCGCGGACTCGAATCTTGTCTTCTACGACAAGTCGGATGAGGGCAGCTCCGACCAAAGCGCGACTGCAAGCGAGCGCCGTCCGAGTCTCTTCCTCCAACTCGCGCGAAAGCCCGTGGCTGGGCCGCTTGCCAAGGACGCGACGATTGAGATGTTCCCCGATGTCTGTATCACGACATGGGCAGACTGGCTCAAGACGCATCCCGATACGACTGTTGCCGAGCGTGATCCTCAAATGATCCGCCGCATGAAGGAGATCTCGTATGCGCGTTACTTCCTGACGCCGCAGTATGAGTCGCCCGTGGCACCACTCCCCGACGCGGCCGAGCTCGCCGCACGCGGCTTGCGTGAGAAGAGCCCTATCGTTGCGATCGATCTCGGCGGCAAGTGGAACATCCTCGCGATTGAGTCGCTCCTCGATGCGCTCGAGCCAAACGCGGACGGCTCGCGCGAAGCTCGCTTGACCGTGGATGGCGTCGAACTTGACGTCTTCATGCCGAAAGGCCCCGCGGTCGCGCGCGTTCGACGCGTCGACGGCCAACCGCTCGTGACGATCCCCTGCCTCATCTTCGCCGCCAACGCGATCCTCGGTACCGAGAAGCCACTCGCGTGGATCGAGGTGCCGAAGG